>JBBQLS010000011.1:0-41908 GCA_038328115.1 Chitinophagales bacterium | reverse complement strand
GACGGACTTAAAATTTATACTACCATTGATAGCCGTATGCAGAAATATGCGGAGGAAGCCGTGGTAGAGCACATGCCTGTAATTCAGAAAAAGCTGGACTGGATAATGAAGAATAGCGGCAAACGCATGTGGAAAGGCCATGAGAATGTTATTGAAGCCGCATTTAAATATACCGACCGATGGAAAAGTATGAAGGAAGATGGTGTATCGGAAGAAGACATAAAAAAGACCTTTTACATTCCTGTTAAAATGAAAGTATTTGCCTGGAATGCAAAAAGAGAAAAAGACACGATATTGACACCTTTTGATTCAATCAGGTATCACAAACAAATACTGCAAACCAATTTTGCGGCCATGGATCCGCATACCGGCGAAGTAAAATGCTGGGTTGGCGGTATAGATTACAAGTGGTTTAAGTACGATCACGTTACGCAAATGCGGCAGGTAGGAAGTACCTTTAAACCCTTTATATATACACTGGCCATTGATGAGGCCGGCTACACACCGGAAACATCTATTCCGGGAGGATGCCTTACGCTGGGAGGCAAAACAATTTGTGGTGGTGCCGGTACCCTTGCCTATTGCCTGGCGCATTCTAAAAATATTGCAGCCTGGCGTTTGATAGGCCAGATAGGTGTAAAAAGAACCATTGAATTTATACAAACCTGTGGTATTAAAACCAAGATACCTCCCTACTATTCCATTGGTTTGGGCGCTGCCGAAATTCCATTAATGGAAATGATGCAGGGATACACCATGTTCCCAAACAAAGGAATGAATACCGAGCCTATATTTATGACCCGCATTGAAGACAAAAGCGGCAATATGATTGAAGAGTTTTCTTCCGCTTCAAAACTGGTAGTTTCAGAATCGGTTGCCTTTACCATGGCCACGCTGATGCAGGGTGTAATAAAATCGGGAACTGGCAGGCGCTTAAACAGTTATAAAATACCGGTTGAAAAGGCAGGCAAAACCGGTACCACCAATAACAATGCCGATGGCTGGTTTATTGGTTACACGCCCGAATTGCTTGCAGGTACCTGGGTTGGTTGCGATGATCCTTTTATACAGATATATTCCGGTACTGCAGGTGGTGCAGAGATGTCGGCGCCGGGTTGGGGTATTTTTATGAGTAAAGTATATGCCGATAAAAAATTAAACTATGGACAGGTAACCAAGTTTGAAAAACCAATTGAGTTAAGCAACGACCCTATTTATGCAGATCCAACTTATTTTGACAGAATTTTAAAAGAGGGCGATAGCACCACTATTGATGAAGGAAACGGAACAGCCGATGATTTTTTTAATACACCAACACCGCCCGATAACCAACCTATAGAGAAGATTGATATTGAAAGTAAAATACCTGCCAGCGGGCAAGATACGGTAAAAGCAAAAAAGGGAGACGGGAAAAAACCGGAGGAGAAAAAACCTGCATCACCGGCAATAAAACCAGCAGATGATAAAGGGAAGAAAGGAGAGAAACCTAAAACGAATAACGATTATTAACCCATAAAAAAAGGGAGCCTGAACTGGCTCCCTTTTTTTATTCATTTACTTAGGGCTTTTTCTTTGGCTTTTTAGCTGTATCATCAATTTCAAAACCCCACTCGCTCAGCTTTTTAGGTTGCTGGCTGTACTTCCCTTTTAAGTAATTGGCCGTACCGGTTAAATGAAAATCAATTGGTGCAATTACTGCATCCCTTTCCCGGTAAGTTTTTTCCATTTCGCCTTTCAGCGCCTAGGCCTTTTTGTGCAACGCCTGGGCCGTTGCTATGCTTGGCCCCACTTTATCCCAGTCGTACACTGAGTCCATGTTTTTAAGTTCGCTGTTGGCTCCATCAGCCGTATTTTTTTCAAAAACTTTTTCTGCCAAGTCAAGTTTGTCTTTAGGGTTGCCTGGTATTAATACCCTTCCTTTTGTGTTTGCCATTTTATTAAATTTATTTGTTAATAAATATTTCTACTAATATAAAAAGTCTAATTGTAATTTTATAGCATACTATAAAAAATAGATATTATATAAAAAACAATCACCAAATTGTTATTTTATTTAATAATATGCCGGTTCAATTAATCAAAGTCTCGGTTTTAATATTCAAAATGCCATTTGTAATATTCAAAGTGCCGGTTTCAATATTCAAAGTGCCGGTTTTAATATTCGAAGTGCCGGTTTTATTATTGGTAATGCCGGTTTTATTATTAGTAATGCCATTGCAATTAGCAGCATTGCAGATTTAGCGGTTTATATTGGCATTTTTAAGGGTATTAGCGGAGATGTAGGAAAAGCAACACAGGCAAATACGATTTATAGCTAAAAGGCGACGGATTGTAAATACAGAAAGGCGACATAACAATCTAAAAAGGCGACATGGTTGATATTGAAAATCAACACATTAATTTTTTGGTAGATGGGTGGAGGTTCGTATATTTACGTGTTAGCGGCTATATTTTTGACACACCCTTCAAAAGCATAAAAAAGGAAGTTGTATCCTTAAAACATGAAATCGACAGAGGTTTATAGAGAAATAAACAGTATCATTTTTCCAAACTTGAAATCTAATGGTTTAAAAAAAACGAAAAGTGGGATGCTTGGCTTTTACAAGAAATTGAAAAGTCAATATCTGATTATTTGGTTTCAGTGTTCCCAAGATGGGTTTGACCAATTTGCTGGGTCTAAATTTATTGTTGAAACACAAATTGGAGACAGTATCGAAATTGGCGGCTCTTCACATAGACACAGAATTCCATATTTTTTGACACAAGGCGAATTTGACAATGTAAAAAAAACAGAAAACGGAATAAAAGACAAATTACGTAAGCCGCCGAAATCACATTACATATTCAGCATGTCGGAAGACGTTCAAAAATGGTATAATAAAAAATTCGAGAAGGACAATATTGGGTACAGTAGTTCAAGCGACATTTGGTTTATTTATTTTGACAAAAGTGATATTCAAAAGTGGGTGGGAATTCTTGAACCTATTATTAACAGAATAATAAGTGACTACGAAAAAAACTGACTATTAATACAGCCGCTAACATTGGGTTTTGTGCAAGGCTGGCAGGACGTTGTCCTGCCCAAGCTGCAGTAACTTTTCTGGGCATTTGTTCGGGGCTGGACAAAGCCCCGCTCGTCAGACTGTGAAAAAACTAAGGTTATTTTGCTTTGGATACCATGATCAATATTGCTGAGAAACAACTTGATATTGACATCAGAAAAAAGCCTGGTAACCAACAGTATTAAAAATTTCGTTACATTTTAAACTTATAAAACCATGCCTCTTATTTATAGAAATTATTTTTTCTTAGCCATACTTACTCTATTAATTTCTTGCAGTACCGGCAAACATAATAAAAAGGGAGTTGAGTTAGCAATGAAACAATACGACCATTTGATTCTGAATCTGGATGCTGATTCTATTGCATTGCTATATGCACCAGATGGAGACTTAGGAAATATAGCCCATGGGCGAGATTCAATCCGAAACTTCTTATTAACCTTCAAAAACCTTAAGGTATTGTCTCAAACTTCAAATACTGAATTTCTAAAAGTTAGTGGCGACACTTCTTTACAAAAAGGAACATATCATCAAACCGTTGTAGTCGCAGCAAAAGATACTGTAAATGTAAAAGGAGAATATACTGCGTCATGGATATGGATTGCCAAAAGTGGTTGGCATATTAAGCGTATGGAGACTAAGCCAATCAAATAAAACCGCAAGCACACAACACATTAGCAAAAGCCCCCCGAAATTTCGGAGGGCTTTCAACTATTTAAAACTTGTATTAATAATTACTTAAAGTCATTTCCACTCTCCTGTTTTGTGCACGGCCTTTAGCAGTTTTGTTATCTGCTACAGGTTTGGTTTCACCATAACCTGTAGAACTTAAACGGCCTTCAGCAATACCTTTACTAACCAGGTATGCTTTTACAGATGCAGCTCTTCTGTTACTAAGATCCAGGTTATACTCATCTTTACCTTGTGAATCGGTATGACCATCTATCTGTACTTTAAAGCCTGGATTCTCATTCAAAATGCTAACCACATCATCTAATCTTTTGTTAGACTGAGTTAATAATTTATCGCTTGCTGTTGCAAAGAATACGTTTTTAGCAGCTAAGTTTACACGCTTGATAATTTCTTCGCTGATTACCGGGCAACCAAAGTTAGAAGCCGGTCCTTTTTCGTTAATACATTTATCTTCTTCATCATTTACTCCATCACCATCGGTATCCGGGATAGGGCAACCCTGGTAACGGGCTAAACCCGGAACATCAGGACACTTATCAAGTTCATCATTAATACCATCCTTATCCCTGTCGGGAATAGGACAACCCTGGTAGCGGGCAAAACCCGGAACATCAGGACATTTATCTTCAGCATCGGTAATGCCATCGCCATCTCTATCCGGGCAACCTTGTAAAGAAGCCAGGCCGGCAACATCAGGACATTTATCATCAACATCCAGCACGCCATCGCCATCTCTGTCTTTTGGAGGTTCAACAACAGGTATTACAACTACAACAGGAGGAGGAGGTAGCTTCTTTTTAAACAGGTTGGCAGCAACACCCACGCTGTGATAAAAATGATAAGATGCATTTTCGGTAACCGGCACCCGATATTGCGAATTAAGCAGTAAATAAACTTCATCAACAATTTTTACCTGTGCTCCAATTCCAAAGGGCATAAAACCGGAGTAGTAACCACCAAATTTCGATGCGCCAATACCTGCAGTAAGAAAAGGAACAAGGATGTATTTATCTGGTAATAATTTTAAATTAAGGGTTGCAGCACCTTCCAGTAATAAACGGGGGTCAGTGGTTGGAGTTTTTGCATTGGGATAATTTAAAAAGGAGCCGGAAAGGGTTCCCACAAAATCAAGATTGTTGTTTAATCCCTGTAAATAGCTTATGGCCATACCGGCAGTCATACTGTTAGTTTTATGCCACACTTTTGAGTTGACGGTGTTTCCCAAACCCGTATTACGGATACTTTCGGCTGTTTTAAAATCATCCAGGAAAAAATGAATTCCGAAAGATGGACGTTTTTTATAATCGCCTTGGGCAAACGACGATACAAACAGGCCGAGGCCTATAAATGCTAATAAGATTTTCTTCATAATTGTTAATTTTCTAAATCGCAACAAAAATAGCTGCTTAACTTCAAAACATAAAATATTATTACAACTATTATTAGCGAAAAATATAATGGACATAGTGAAAATATCACATACAATTACTGGGTATTGTTCTTTTTATCCACCAGCTCAACCTTTACCCGTGTAAGCCCTTTTGAAACATATCCCAGTTTTTGAGCCGCTGCCCTTGATAAATCCACAATTCGTCTCATTTTAGGGTGTATACGGTCATTTACCTTTACAATGGCCGATCGTCCATTTTTTAAATTGGTCACTTTTATCCAGGTACCCAGTGGCAAAACATTACAGGCGCAGGTCAGTTTTTTTTGATCAAAAGTTTCGCCGCTTGCGGTACGCCTGCCATTAAATTTATTGGAATAAAAGCTTGCCTGTCCGTAAAAAACACGTGTTGTTTTTTTTGTTTTTGCTTTATCAAGTATTGGGTGCATTTGCGCATTTACTGAAAAGGGGACAATAAAAAGCACCACAACCATCACACAAAAAATGTGAATAGCAATACTGTTTACTGCTGATTTAAATTTCATGCACATCATTAAAGATACTAAATTTATTAAGCCTTTGCAGCTACTACTTTTTTGCAAAGTATTTTTCCATCAGCAATTTGTCTTCTCCATAAATATCTTCATAAAATTTTATAGTTCCGTTTTTTCCTTCACAGGAAAAGTAACGTATAAATAAAGGGATATGGTTTTTTACATCAATGCTGTGGCGTTCCTTTTTGCTTATCCAGCTTTTTATGGAGTCGGCTGTGTATTTTAAGGAGTCCCTTTTCTTACTTAATGTACTATCATTACCGGCAATATAATATGCCAGTTTTTCCCACTCCTGCACACGCACACAACCATGGCTTAATGCACGTGAAGCATTTTTAAAAAGATAACGTTGATTGGTGTCGTGCAAATAAACAGCGTATGGGTTGTCAAAATTAAACTTGATAACACCCAGCGAATTGTTATCGCCACTGCCCTGCACTATACGATAGGGAATGCCTCTTGAATATTTGGCCCAGTTAACTGTACCCGGATTAATGGCTTCTCCCTTACCATTCATCAGCTTTAGACCCAACCGGGAAATGTAATTGGGATTATTTTTCAGCTTTGGCAAATATTGTTTAACAATGATGCTGGTTGGTACCGTCCAGGTTGGGTAGGTAATAATATCCGAAATTTCGGATGTAAGCAATGGAGTTCTGGTTTCGGGCTTTCCGCAAATCACTTTGCTATCAAAAACCATGGTGTCGGCATTAATCACCTCCAGGTAAAAGCCCGGCAAATTTACCCATATATATTTTGCAGGCATTTTCTCGGGCAGTTGCTTGTACCTGTCAAGCGTAATGGCTATGCGCTTAAATTTTTCTGCGTCATTTGTATTGAGTGATGATATTAGTTCCTTTCCATACTTCCCGTCTGTCTTAAGTCCTTTTTGAACCTGGTATTTTTTTATGGCAGTTGAAAGATCCGCTGAATCCAGTGCTTTTTTTTCTGATGCCACACAATTACTTTCTGTCAATCGTTTCTGCAAAAGTTTTATAAAATAAAGTGAATCTTTTGGATCACCTTTTTTATAAGGATAGGTTACATGGGTAAATATCCTTCTGTCCATACTGTCAACAAATTTTTTTATACCCTTTTTAAGTTCCCAGTATTTTTCATGTTTGGGTTGAAGTGAAACCAGTAGCCTGCTAAAGTCTTTTTTCTCAAGTAACTCATTCAGCGAAGCAATAAAAAAACTGCCAACCAAAACTGAATCTTCATTTAATGATAAACTATCAGGCTGTAAACGACCCTGCTTCAGGTCTTTAATTATATGCATAAAGCCATCTGTAAGTAACAGGTCGGCTTTTGTCCAGAAATGTACATTCATCCGTGCAAGCGAATCCCTGTCCAATGTATCCTTTAATACTTTTAAGCTATTGTAATGATAATCGTTTGGAAAAAGGCCTTCGTTTTCTGCATACCTGATAAACTGAAATAAAGAATCAGCCATTGGGTGCCATTTTTCACTGCTGCTCCATACGGGCTGATGCTCATTTTTTTTATAATACTCATCTACAATCAGCGGCAGGGACAATGGTAAGCTGTCATTTATTTTTCCTGCGTTATCGGCCAAATTACTTAACTCAGATTCTATCTGAAGTGCTACTTCTTTATCCATTGCATTTGGATTTGTAACCATTTTTTTATCCTCACCGCTTTTGCGATTGTTGCATGAACAAGCTAAAAAAATGATACAAATTATTAAATACCTGCAATGGCTTATGAGATGTAACATATATCGGGTTAAATATTTGTAACTTGATGCTAAATTTTCAAGACGGATAAACAATGAGGCTAATACTTAAAAACAAGATAATACTTCGTTTTCAATTGTTGTTACTTTATATAACAATTTTTACTTTAACTTTTGCCAAAGCATCGGCCCAGGACACTTTATTGAACAAATACGGCCTATGGGTAATAAAAGATGTAGCCGAATTACAAAAAACTGCTTTGCAAAATCCGGCCAAGGCAATGATTGATCTTGCTAAACTAAATGCAGGTATTCAATTTGATTTAAGATATGCCGGAACAAATAATTTTATGCACCAAAAATTATATCCGCCAATAAAAACCACCTATTTGCGAAAAGCAGCAGCCGATTCTCTGCTGGCCGTTCAGCACGAACTAAATAAAAAAGGCATGGGCTTAAAAATTTTTGATGCCTACCGGCCATATTCAGTAACTGAAAAATTATGGGAGCCGGTAAAAGACGAGCGCTATGCTGCTGATCCCAAAAAAGGCAGCGGACATAACCGTGGTATTGCAGTTGACCTTACCATTATTAAATTAACTAACAAAGAAGAATTAAACATGGGTACCGGTTTTGATAATTTTAGTGACACTGCACATCACGCTTTCATAAATTTGCCCGAAGCAGTTTTACAAAACAGGTTATTGCTAAAAACAACCATGGAAAAACATGGCTTTAAAGCGCTTGATACAGAGTGGTGGCATTACTATTTACCAAACACAACTACCTACGAACTGCTGGATATTGATTTTAAAAAATTAAACCATTTAAATAACAAAGCCCATGGTAATTGAAACATTGATTGAGCTCTTTGAAAGAGACCTTCAAAGACTCAAAACTGAAATTGATTTATACAAGGCTGAAGAAAATCTATGGCTTGTAAAAGAAGGAATTGCAAACAGTGCCGGTAATTTATGCCTTCATATTATCGGTAACCTTAGCCACTTCATTGGCGCAACACTGGGTAACACCGGCTATATTAGGCGTAGAGAAGATGAATTCAGTTTGAAAAACATACTCCGGCAGGATTTAATTACCAATATTGAAAACTGCATACTTATAGTTAAAACTACGTTGCAAAAGCTTACTGCAGCTGATCTTGAAAAAGACTTTCCCCTGGAAAAACACGGTTCAATTGTAAGCACCGCACATATGCTGCTTCATTTATTAGGTCATTTAAGTTACCACCTGGGGCAAATTAATTACCATAGGCGTTTACTTGATTGATTAATGAATGACACGTGGAGTTTTTTGTTCAAGCATCATCAGATCCGCCAGAACAATTGCAGTTACTGCCTCTAAAATTACGGGCACACGCAAAGCAATACAAAGATCGTGTCGGCCTTTTACAGAAAAGCCTTCAACCGTATTGGTTTCAATATTTAAAGTCTGTTGCTCTAAAGGTGTTGATGAAGTTGGTTTGATGGCAATACGAAAAACCAGATCGTTACCATTGCTGATGCCCCCAACGATACCACCTGCATGATTGGTAAATGTTTTTCCTGTTTTGTTTTCCAAAGCATCGTTATGCTGACTGCCAAACATTTTTGCGGCGGTAAATCCGGTTCCAAATTCAATACCTCTTACCGCAGGTATGGCAAATACTGCATGACTTATCAGGGATTCTGCCGAATCAAAAAACGGTTCTCCCAATCCAACAGGTAATCCTTTTACGGTACACTCCACAATACCCCCAATGCTGTCTTTAGCATCAATTGCTTTTTGTAAACCTTTTTCCAGATCAGTTTCTCCTCCAATTTCGCTTATGACAGATTGCACAATTGTTCCTCCTCCTTTGGAGGAGGTTAGGAGGAGGCATTTTGCAACCACACCGGCGGCTACCAAACAAACTGTCAGTCTCCCGCTGAAATGGCCGCTGCCTCTGTAATCTTCATTACCGCCAAATTTTGCGCTTGCAACAAAATCTGCATGTCCCGGTCGGGGAACTGCACGCAGCTTTTCATAATCGGCACTGCGGGTGTTATTATTTTCAAATAAGATAGTTATAGGAGCTCCTGTTGTTTTACCATTAAACAAACCGGTTTTAATGATTGGAATATCATCTTCCTTCCGGGGTGTAGTGCCTTTGGCTCCGGGTTTTCTTCTTTCAATATCTTTTGTAAAATCTTCAACAGTTAATGGCAAGCCTGCCGGGCAACCATCAATGGTAAGGCCAACACAATCACCATGCGATTCGCCAAAAATATGTACCCTAAAAATGCGACCGAATGAATTCAATGTTTATAAGTTTAGAAGTTGAGTGGTTTAGAAGTTTAGAATAAAGATACATCAGCATTCAGCAATTTCAAATCATCAAAAAAACCGGGGTACGATTTGTTGATGGCTTCAGCATCTTCAATGATCGTTTCGCCTATTGCTTTTAATGCTGCAACAGCGCAAGCCATAGCAATGCGATGATCATGATGAGAAAACACTTTCGTTCCTTTCAAACCTTCGCCACCCTTTATCATCATCAAATCATCCTGCAGCGTTATTTCGATTCCCATTTTTAAAAATTCTTCCTGCAAAGTTATTGCACGATTACTTTCCTTATGAGCCAGCCTGCTTACGCCTTCAATAACAGAGGTGCCGTTACAATATGCAGCCAACGCAACCAATGGCGGAAAAAGATCCGGGCAATCAGTTGCATTAAAATGAAAAGGTTTGCCCCCTGCCTTTAAAGGTGAATTTATCGATATTTTATTTTCTTCAATTGAAATATTTGTACCGCAATCCATCAGTGCTTTCAAAATTTCTTTATCTGCCTGGGTAGAAAATACGTCAAGCCCGCTAACTGTTATTTTTCCTGCAATGGCACCCGCAACTAATAAGAAGGCCGCACCGCTCCAGTCAGCTTCCACAGTGTATGTCCTGAGCGAAGCCGAAGGAGTATTTTGTAAGTCTTGAGTCCCGACATTATCGGGATAAACTCCGTCGAAGAACGGGTTAACAACA
Organism: Chitinophagales bacterium; assembly: GCA_038328115.1. Taxonomy (GTDB): domain Bacteria; phylum Bacteroidota; class Bacteroidia; order Chitinophagales; family Chitinophagaceae; genus Ferruginibacter. The sequence goes on along the minus strand of JBBQLS010000011.1, from coordinate 31,501 downwards.
AACCGTTCATAATTATTATTTTCAACCTCATAACCAAAATCCTTCATCACTTTTAATGTAAGGTCAATGTATGGTTTGCTCTTTAAATTAACTACCGTAATGGTTGCCGGTTTTGTTGCCGCTTTTGCAAAAGCAATTAAAAGCCCGGTTAAAAACTGTGAACTAAGTGAACCATCAATGGTAATATCAGCAGGTTGCAGCGGACCTTTAATTTTTATGGGCAGATACCCATGATTTGATTGAATTGAAATACCGAGTTTCGGAAAAATCTCATCAAAAAAATGCATCGGTCTTTTTAATAAGCTACCGGTTCCTGTAATCGTAATTTCTTCAGATGATAATGCAACAATGGGCGCAAACATGCGGATTCCTAAACCGCTTTCGCCGCAATTGAGAACAAAGCCCCCTCCGCCCTCCGTCCTTCGGCTACGCTCAGGATGAGAGGGAGCTTTGGAGTCTTTAAACTTCATGCCCTTTACTAAAATGTTATCGTCAGCATTTTGGTAAACTACAGCTCCAAGTTTTTGAATAATATCCAACGCAGCAAGATCATCATTGCTTTTTCCGGGATTGAGTAATGTTGTTTCAGAATCAGCCAACAATGCTAATGCACAGGCTCTCTGCATACTGCTTTTAGATGCAGGTGCTATAATCTCTCCTGAAATAATTGAAGGTTTAATCTTTACAACCACTATACTATTTCTTTAAAATGCTTGTCAAGTTCCGCTAAGCTTATATATTTTATTTCGGCTTTACCAATCTTATTTAAAAGGATAAACTGCACACCATCACCCTGGCGTTTCTTATCCATTTTTAAAACCTCTAAAGCCTTTGCATGGTCTGTCTCTATATCAACCGGCAAATGATACCTTGCCAGCAATCTTACAATTTTTGCTGCATCATCTGCATGAAAATTATTGAGTTGTACAGATAAGTTACAGGCTGCAACCATTCCAATACTTACTGCATGGCCGTGTGGTATGCCATGCAGGTTTTCAATAGCATGACCAACCGTATGGCCAAAGTTCAAAAGTTTTCTTTCCCCTTTTTCAAATTCATCATTGGTAACAATGGTTATTTTTATCTCAACATTTTTTTCGATAAGGTCGGCTATCAGGGTTTTATCGCTTTGGTAATCATGTAAAGAATATTTCTCCAGCACTTTAAAAAGCAGTTCGTCTTTAATGCAGGCATGTTTTATAACTTCTGCAAAACCATTTACCCATTCTTTTACCGGCAGCGTTTCCAAAAATGCGTAGTCATAAAAAATAAATTCAGGCTGACAGATGGTGCCCACCATATTTTTGTAAACGCCCACATCAATGCCATTTTTGCCGCCGATTGCTGCATCTACCATCGCCAATATAGATGTTGGCACCAGTCCGAATTTTATGCCCCGCATGTAAACAGCAGCAACATAACCTGTAATATCCGTTACTACGCCGCCGCCAACGCCAATTAAAAAGGTGTTTTTATTAGCACCCATTTTTATTAATTCGCCAATGATATTATCAACGGTCGCCTGGTTTTTATAAGCCTCCCCGGTATTTATTCTTATTACCGGGTAAGCCGATAATTTTACTGCATGAAGATTAAAAATATTTTCGTCAGTAATAACTATAACATGTGCATCTTTTACTAATTCGCCTATCGAGGCAAAATCGATATCGAAATAACAGGTTACTGTTTTTTGTGAAAATGAATATTCAACTGTATGCATATTATAGATTTCGAAAAATAAAAAAATCAGGAGTTCATTATCTTGTTCTGATGCTGGATACTTTCTAAATGCACGGCATCAAAATATTTGGTGATGAATTCTTTTGTAAGCCCCAGCGCTTCCCCTTTTTTAAACGCCCGTTCCAGAATATCATTCCAGCGGTTGGTTTGCAAAATGGTTATGTTATTATCCTTTTTGTATTCGCCAATTTTATCCGACAGTTTCATGCGCTGTCCAAGCAGGGCAAGTAATTCATCATCTACCTGGTTTATCTGTTCACGTAATGTTGATAGCGCTGTAATAAATTCCTGCTCGGTCGTAGTTTCATGCCGCCATACCAGATCGTTCAGCATTTCCAGTAACCTTTCGGGCGTTACCTGTTGTTTGGCATCGCTCCATGCATTATCCGGGTCAATATGGCTTTCCAGCATCAGCCCGTCAAAATCAAGATCAATACTTTTTTGCGCAACCGTTTCTAACAAAGTACGGTTGCCGCAAATATGCGATGGGTCGCAAATTAAAGGCATGTCCGGGTATCTTCTCTTCATTTCAATAGGCAGGTGCCACATAGGTGCATTGCGAAACTCGGTATTACCATAAGATGAAAATCCCCGGTGGATCATGCCCACTTGTTTTACACCAACTTTTTGCAAACGCTCAATAGCACCACTCCATAACTCAAGGTCCGGGTGAACAGGATTTTTAATAAGCACCGGCACATCAACACCACGTAATGCATCTGCTACTTCCTGCACACTAAAAGGGTTAACGGTGGTTCTGGCACCAATCCAAAGCATATCAACATTAAACTTTAATGCATCTTCCACATGCTTTGCTGTTGCCACTTCAACCGTTGTGGGCAAACCGGTTATTTTTTTTGCTTTTGCCAGCCAGGGCAACGCCACAATACCATTTCCTTCAAACAAACCGGGCTTGGTACGGGGCTTCCATATACCAGCACGCAGCATATCCACTTTGCCTGTTTTAGCAAGGCGGGTTGCGGTTTCAAGCATTTGCTCTTCTGTTTCGGCGCTGCATGGGCCACTTATAATAAGCGGACGTTTGTTCCATTTTTCCTGCATCAATTCTCTCATAGATTGTACTACTGTTTGCATTGTAAAATTAGTTTATGTTGAGCGTATTTATCCTTTAGGTTTACATTAGCCAGACGAGGACGTCAGACCATAGTAAACTCATCTTTATTTTAATTCTTCTTTTCATCCTTTACTCTTTGGTCCTCTTAGGCCAATCCTCAAAACTCATTTCAAATTTTACCTCCATTTTTCCATGTGTACCAACTTCTTTCCAGCCCTGCATTTTGTAAAATTCATAAGCCCTGCTTTTCGGGTCTGTACCCAGCCATATTTTTTCTCTGGTTTGCAAAAAATACCAATCCATCATGATCTGGTGCAGTTTTTTACCAATGCCTATTGCCTCAAAATCGGGATGTACAAAAAGTGCCCAAACATTATTTTCTATCAAATCTACAATGGCAAAACCAACTATCTTTTCATCCACTTCGCAAACCCAGCCACTGCCCCTGTCGGCCATGTATTCTTCCACATCCTTATCAGGCACAAGTGCAGGATCAGACAATATATTCTCTTTTACAGCATTACGCACAAACTGAATTTGCTCAATATCTTTTATTTTTGCTTCACGATAAATCATAGCGTTTTATTTTAAAATCCGCTTTATCTTATTTGCATTTTCAATCAGTTCCTGCAGGTAAATAAAATTATCTTTTTCCAGGCAACTTTTTATTTTTCGTAATTGTGCGATGTTTTCATTCAGCACATCCAGCACGTTTTCTTTATTCTGCATAAAAATAGGAACCCACATTGCAGGGTTGCTTTTTGCCAGTCGCACGGTACTTTCAAAACCGCCACTTGCCAGTTCAAAAATAGCGTCTTCTTCTTTCTCCTTTTCCAATACTGTTAATGAAAGCGCATAAGAAGCTATGTGAGATATATGACTTACATAAGCTGCGTGCATATCATGAACCGCAGATTCCATAAAAACTAATTTCATACCAATGATACCATATAATTCTTCTACCAGTTGCACTGCATCTGCATCAGACTTTTCTTTGTCACAGATAACAGCTACCCTTCCTTTAAACGCATCTTTTACAACTGCTTGCGGGCCTTCCTTTTCGGTTCCCCACATCGGATGGGTGGCCACAAATCTTCCCCGGTTTTTATTATCAGATACTGCATCGCAAATCACACCTTTTGTTGAGCCTGCATCCATCAATACCTGTTTGTCAAGTTTATTTAATAAGCCCGGCAGTAATTGAAGTGTAACATCTACCGGTATGGCTATAATTATCAATCTACTTTGTTTAATGGCCTCCTCCAAAGGCAGGATTTCATCAATCCACCCAAGTTGCTTTGCCATTTCAAGATTTTCGATGCTTTTATCTACACCAATTATTTTTTGGGCAAAGCCGGTTTCTTTAATCCTGTTTGCCAAAGAACATCCAATAAGACCTGTTCCAATAATAGTTACTGTCATAATAAATTAAAAATCCCCCGGTTTTATCGGGGGATGTGGTTTATGTTAATCTGTTTTTAGTTCAGTTTATTACAAACGCCCCCAGTCTATTATTGAAGTAATAGCTGTAATAAAACCAGGTGTTTTTGCTGTTGTTTGTCATTTGTGAATCAAAAATAGGCTTTCCGGTTTAAATAACAAAAAATGCCCCGCTTAAAATAAGCAGGGCAAATTCGATTGTTTGTCCATTAAAAATCTTTATTACCGGTATTAAAACAAACGATCAGCCGGTATTAAATTACTTTTTCTTTAAAGTATCAATTGTAGTTTTAACCATTGTGTCTTTAACAACTTTAACAGTATCTGCTGGAGGAGCAGTAACTACAGTTGTAGTGTCAGTTGTTTTAGTTTCTTCAGTTGTCTTGTCACCATTGTTACAAGCAGCAAAAGATACAGATACGATTGCTAAAGCTAAGATTACTTTTTTCATTTTGTGTTTTGTTTAAATTTTAAAATTATAATTTGATATTTATACCAGGAATGAGAAAAGGTAACCCAGTTTTTTTAAAAAAGTTTATTTTCGTTTTTTTGGGTTACAAATTACAGGTAAACGTATTAATAAATATATAGCAGGTGAGTAATTTAGAACAGGAAAAACAGTTGCTGGAGGGCTTGGCCTTAAACGACAGATTGGTTGTTGAAGCTATTTATCGGGATAACTACCCTATGATTCAGGCTTTTATACTTAATAATAATGGCAATAGCGACGAGGCAAGGGATATTTTTCAGGAAGCAATGATTGTTATTTATGAAAAAGCGGTTTCGGGAAGTTTTGAACTGAATTGCCAGTTAAAGACGTATATATATTCTGTTTGCAGGCGCCTTTGGCTAAAAAGATTGCAGCAATTGCAGCGATATGGCAGTCTGATTGAAAATGTAGAGGACACGGTAGCAGTAGAGGAAGACTTGGAGTTGCATGAAAAACACAATGCCGATTTCATTTTAATGGAAACGGCTATGAGTAAAGTAGGTGAACCCTGTAAAAGTTTGTTAGACGCATATTACATACAGAAAAAAAATATGCAGGAAATAGCGTCGGAATTTGGTTATACAAATGCTGATAATGCCAAAACCCAGAAGTACAAATGCCTGGTAAGGTTGAAAAAGCTGTTTTTTGCACAATATAAAAACGGGAATTAACATGGATGAATTATTATTGATAGAAACAGTTGAGCGCTACCTGAAAGCTGAGATGGATGCGAAAGAGAGAGGTTTTTTTGAAGAAATTCGTAAAAACAATCCCGATATTGACCAAATGGTGGTTGAGCATACCTTTTTATTTAATCAAATGGATAAGCAGGCTAATGTTAGGGCTTTTAAGCATACTTTATACGAGGTTGAAAGCAAACTGGCCGAAGAAGGTGTTATCAGCAAAAAACAATTAAATGGAAAGGCAAAAGTTGTTTTTCTGTGGAAAAAATACAAACGCAGTATTGCGGTGGCCGCTTCTATTGCGGGTATAGTTTCTATAGTTACCACTGCATCTATAAGTACCTATAATAATAAAGTTGATAAAAATAATATTGGCTATTTGATGGCCAAGATTGATAATACAGCAAAAAAAGTTGCCCAACTCGATAAAACCATTAAAGATAATCCAGGCACTAAAACAAACCCTAACCCCGACTACAGGGCTACTGGTTTTTTAATTGATGGCAAAGGTTTTATAGTCACCAATGCTCACGTGGTAAACAGGCTAAAGGCAATTTATGTAGAAAATAATAAAGGCGATGTTTTTAAAGCACAGTCAATTTATACAGACCAAAATACCGACCTGGCAATATTAAAGATCACAGATACAGCTTATAAAACCATATTGAACCTGCCTTATTCAATTAATAAAAGCAATTCAAACCTGGGCGAACAGATTTTTACACTTGGCTTTCCACGTAATGAAATTGTGTATGGCGAAGGTTATGTAAGTGCAAAATCGGGTAACGAAGGTGATTCTACCTCATATCAGGTTTCGGTGTCTGTTAATCCCGGTAACAGCGGCGGCCCGGTATTAAATAAGTATGGGCAGATCATCGGTATCATTACATCAAAAAATCTTACAGCCGATGGCGTGGTATTTGCCGCTAAATCTAAAAATATATTTAAACTGATTGATGCAGCAAAAGTTGCAGGTGACTCTAACAATATTAAAGTACCTGCCAATACTGCACTACGTGGTTTGGACAGGGAACAACAGGTTAAAAAAATGGAAGAATTTGTATTTATGGTAGTTGGAAACTGATTAATCCCCGGGAAACTATTAAAAAGCTGTTGACAAAATCAACAGCTTTTTTAATGCCTATTGCCAAAGCGATGGCGGATATATTTTATCAGCAACGAGTTTATCAACACTTGCCTTTACCACCGGCGCATCCTCTTTATAAGTTACTCCAAACCATTGCGATGAAGTTGGGATAACGCTGATATGTCCGTCCCCGTTCTCCATAAAATCTTCTGCAATTATGGGAATAAAAAATTCTGCTTTAATATTTTCAGTATTATCTTTTACAAAGTTCAGAAAAAGTTTTTCTGTTGATGCGAACAATGCCGGATCAAAACACCAGAAATTCATAGACACGCTCGAATCAGATGGCACGCTGTATTTTCCACCCTCATCTTCGTAAGTAATTACCCCGTTTTCTTTATAAATTTTTGTTCTCTCTTTAATGCTTACTAAATTTTGTTCTGCATCAACCTGGCAAACACCACGGCTTACTGATCCGTGATCACTCAGTGTTCTTTCCAGTTCGTAACCAATGATTGCATAATGCTTTTCGTTGCATGCTGTATTTAAAAAACCGGCTGCTTTTACAAACGCATCCACTCCATAATAATCATCTGCATTAATTACTGCAAAGGGTTCTTTCACCACTTCTTTGGCACAAAGTACCGCATGCCCTGTTCCCCAGGGTTTGGTTCTGCCTGCAGGTACTTCCAATCCGTTTAAATACGAACCCATCTCCTGGTAAACATATTCCGTTTTAATTTTGCCTGCCAATTTTGGTTCAAAGCTGGCTTTAAAACCTTCGGCAAAATCTTTACGGATAATAAAAACAACTTTACCAAAACCCGCTCTGATAGCGTCGTAGATAGAATAATCCATGATGGTTTCCCCGCTGGGGCCAAAACCTTCCGTCTGTTTCATACTCCCATATCGGCTGGCCATTCCTGCGGCCAAAATTAAAAGGGTTGGTTGCATCTTTAATTAAATTAACAATTGAAAAAATATTTACTGATTTTTGCCGGACAAAAATAGTATAAACCACTAAGTTTTATGCAAATGCTTTTTGATATTTCAAATGCCGTAATTGAAGAATTGCATGGTGAACTGTTTACAAAAAAAAAGGTAGCGGTATCCATATTACGGCTGGATAAGATACACCCTGTTATTTCGGGCAATAAACTTTTTAAACTGCATTATTTTTTAAAAGAGGCAATGGGCAGCAAACATCACTCAGGGTTCGGTAGAAATACAATTGTAACTTTTGGAGGAGCCTACTCCAACCACCTGGCGGCAACTGCGTATGCCTGCAATCTGTTACAATTAAAAAGTGTGGGTATTGTAAGAGGAGAAAAGCCTGCGCAACTTTCGCATACATTGCTGCAATGCATGCAGGATGGCATGCAACTAAAATTTATTTCCCGCCAGGAATATGCAACAAAAGAAACCGCTACATTTAATGAGTATCTGAAAGCTGAGTTTGACGAATGTATTATTGTACCCGAAGGCGGCTATCATCCTTTGGGAGCACAGGGTGCAGCTTTAATTATCGATTTGATAAAAGATAATATCTATACCCATATCTGCCTGGCATCTGGTACTGCAACTACGTTGGCTGGTATACTTCTTGCTGCAAAACCAGCGCAAAAGGTTGTAAGTTTCCCGGTTTTAAAGGGAATAACAGACAATAAACTAAGGATAAAAGAGTTAACAGGCAATAGCCATGATTTTAAAAACCAGCTTATATTTAATCAATATCATTTTGGAGGATATGCTAAGAAAACGGAAGTGCTGATAAATTTTATGAATGACTGCTGGTTGCAATATAAATTACCGCTTGATTTTGTTTATACTGCCAAAATGTTCTTTGGCGTTATAGACAGCATTAAAAACGGTATTTTTGAAAACGGAAGCAAAATTTTATGTGTGCATACCGGCGGATTGCAGGGGAATAAATCTTTACCTTTGAACTCATTATCATTTTGAATTTGATTCAACCTATGGATAGATTTCGGTTTCTCTTCACTTGTTGTTGCATTTTATCTGCCGGCAGCCTTTTTGGGCAAGCTACCCTTCCTGACTTTACTTTAAAAAGCACCGATGGGAAAAACAGCGTTTTCTGGTTGAACAATTACAAAAGGCCCGTTAAAGGTATTAGTGTTCAGCGGTCTTACGACAGCACAAAAAATTTCTTTAGTATTGCCTCCATTTTAAATCCACAGAACTCTGTAAACGGTTTTACCGATTCGCTGGCGCCTTACAATAAAATGTATTACCGTCTATTTGTTGGTTTTGATACAGGCATTTACCTGCTGACTCCTTCAAAAAAGCCGGAAGTAAATACGGTGATAGATTATACCAGGCTGATACAGGAGATAAATGCGCTGTATGAAAAAAATATTCAGTTGCAGGAGGATAAAATGAGATTGCAGAAAGAACTGGAAATTGCCCGTGCTGCAAAAAACAAAAACAAACCAGCATTAAAAAAATCGGTGAAAAAACCTGCAGCAACCGAAGTATCGGAAGAAATAATTAGCCAGGTTATAACCTACCCCAGCAAACGTATTTTTACTGATAAAGACAACAACGTAGTAACTAAGCTTTTTAACGTGAGCGCAAACAAATATGTTATCCGGTTTTTAACTGAAGATTATAAACTGCTGTTCGAAATAAAAAATCCGGTTGATGATTATTTTGTTATTGAAAAGGTGAATTTTATACATGGCGGCTGGTACCAGTTTGAAATTTATAAAAACGAATTTCTACTGGAGGAGAATAAATTTTATATCTCCAGTGATGAAAAAAAACAAAAATAAAATCATCCATCAACAAGGGTTGATTCAAAGACTTTTTCAAAATTTCTTTTGAGTTTTTCCTTCAATTCACTGTAATCCACAGCATATCCAAGTTCTTTTTCTACAGAAGTAACCTGCTTGTTTTGGATACCGCAGGGAATTATATTATTAAAGTAACTCAGATCAGTATTTACATTCAGCGCAAAGCCATGCATGGTTATCCACCGGCTGCAACGCACGCCAATAGCGCATATTTTCCTTTCCCTGCCCGGTATATCTTCATCAATCCAAACGCCGGTCTCGCCCTTACTCCTGCCTCCTTTAATGCCATACTCAGCAATCGTTAAAATAATCACTTCCTCCAGGTTGCGCAGGTATTTACCGATGTCAGTATAATATTTTTCGAGGTCCAGTATAGGATAGCCAACTATTTGCTGCAGGCCATGAAAGGTAATATCCCCTCCCCGATTAGTGTTAAAAAATGCAATATCATTTGCTTCCATCTCTTCATCTGTCATTAATACATGCTCCTTTTTGCCACTTTTACCAAGCGTATAAACCGGCGGGTGTTCACAAAGGAGGAAATAGTTTGTGGTTTGTGGTTTGTGGTTTGTAGTTGCAAGCGCTGGCGTATCAATAATTTGATTACTATCGACTGCCAACTGCGAATTGCGAATTGCTGACTTGATCCTCACATTCTGCTGCAATAACACTTCCTGGTAATCCCAGGCGGCTTTATATTCAATAATTCCAAGGTCGTTAAATATCACTTTCTGCTTATCCACTGCAATGGTTTAATTTGCAAAGATAAATGAAAGAAGTTTTGAGTTTTGAGTTTTGAGTTTTGGGTTTTGGGTTTTGGGTTTTGGGTTTTGAGGTTATGGGTTAGCTGTAGTTTTGCAAAAATTAATTAAATTATCTGATGAGTAAAGAAATAACGGAAATTGAAGACGAACAGCCCGAAATTGACGAGTTGTACGAGAAACTGGTGATAACTATTCCCAAAGGTCAGGAGGCACTACGCATTGATAAATATTTAATGACCCGGATTGAAGGTGCTACCCGGAATAAAATTCAGCAGGGTATTGATAATGAAATGGTATTGGTAAATGAAAAACCGGTAAAAAGTAATTACAAAGTAAGGCCTCTGGATAATATCGTTGTTTTTGACAACCGCTCGCCGGAAAGTTCCGATATCCTTCCTGAAAATATTCCGCTTAATATTCAATACGAAGATGACAGTCTGATGATCATCAATAAGCCGGCCGGCATGGTTGTTCATCCGGGCAGTGGAAATCCAAATGGTACTTTGGTAAATGCAGTTGCCTATCATTTACAGCAACAAAATCCACAGCTTAATGAAAAAGAATTAAGCCGTTTTGGCCTGGTACACCGTATTGATAAAAATACCACCGGACTACTGGTAATGGCAAAAAATCAAAAAGCCATGAGCGACCTTGCCAAACAATTTTTTAACCATACCGTTCACCGCAGGTATATTGCCCTGGTTTGGGGCGATGTGGAAAAAGATGAAGGTACCATCATTGCGCATGTAGGCAGGCATCAGCGTTTCCGCAAACTTTTTACTGCTTACCCGGATGGTGACCATGGCAAGGATGCCATTACCCATTACAAAGTTTTAGAAAGATTTAATTACGTAACGCTGATAGAATGCAGGCTTGAAACGGGCCGTACACACCAGATAAGGGTACACATGCAATTAATTGGCCACCCGCTTTTTAATGATGATTTTTATGGCGGCGACCGGATCGTAAAAGGAACTGTATTTACCAAATACAAACAGTTTGTTGAAAATTGTTTTGCACTGTGCAAGCGACAGGCACTACATGCCAAGGAACTTGGTTTCATTCATCCAACAACATTAAAGCAAGTACATTTTGAAAGTGATTTGCCGGATGATATGAAAGCTGTAATTGAAAAATGGAAGCACTATATCGGGCATAAAGATCATGATCTTTAAATGATGTAATTCCATCCATGGTCATCTGCATCAATTCCTAATCGTATCTTCTCCAGTTTATTTTTCAATTTATTCATTAGCGAATCTTCGGTATAAGCTGGCAACATAAAATCAATGCCTTTGATGTTAATGGTTTTTATGGGAGCTACCACTGCTGCAGTACCTGCACCAAAAGCTTCGGAAATGGTTCCTGATTTAAAAGCCTGCTCCAGTTCAGTTATTGCTATAGGCCGCTCTTCCGATTTGTAACCCATATCATTTACCAGGGTTAATAAAGAATCTCTTGTAATACCATCCAGTATTGAATCTGATAAAGGAGCCGTTACCAATGTGTTATTAATTACAAACATCACATTCATCATACCAGATTCCTCTATGAATTTATTTTCCTTTGCATCGGTCCATAAAACCTGGTCGTAACCTGCAAGCCTTGCATTTTGTGTAGGTAAGAATGAAGCACCGTAATTACCACCGCATTTTGCAAAACCGGTTCCTCCCCTGGCGGCACGTATATATTCAGTTTCAACTTTTACTTTAATAGGCTCGGCATATAAAGATGGAACCGGACCTGTAAAAACAATAAACTTGTATTCATCAGAAACTTTTACACCAAATCTTGCTTCGCTTGCAAAAACAAAAGGACGAAGATAAAGTGCCTGCCCGGCTTTAGCCGGTACCCATGCTTTATCCAGTTCAATCAACTGCATCAAACCATCCATAAATATTTCTTTGGGTACAACCGCCATGCACATTCTATTCAGTGATTTTACAAAACGATCGTAATGTTTCTCCATTCTGAAAATATTAATGCGATTATCATCCATTCTGAATGCTTTCATACCTTCAAAAACAGTCTGCCCATAGTGCAGTGCCAGAGCCGAAGGACTCAACGACAGGTTGGCATACGGCACAATATGCGGCTGCTTCCATTCTCCATTGGCGTAGTCACAAACCAGCATGTGGTCGGCAATATATTTACCAAATTCAAGTTCATCAAAGTTTACTTCATTAATTCGGGAGTGGCTTGTTTTCCTTACAGGAATATTTGCAACGATTTCCATAATATTTTCTTTTAAAATTTTACAGAACAAAATTTGTGTATTTTTTTTGTATAAAACAGATTCAGTTTTAGTATTTTTGACTGTATCAGATTTAACGGCATGAAAAAAAAATTCAATTCAGGAGACCATCTTTACATACAGGTAGCTGATGGCTTACAAAAGATGATTGCAGAAGAAGTGCTGCGCATTGGCGACAAACTTCCCTCCGTAAGGTTATTGAGCGACGAGTACGGAATCAGCGTGGGTACCGCTTTTCAGGCCTATTACCACCTGGAAGGAATGGGCCTGATCGAGTCAAGGCCAAAGTCGGGCTACTATGTACGTTTTAACCACAAGCGCTTTCCGGAGTTACCCGAAAACAGAACACAGCAAACTTTATCGCATGATGTGAGTGTTAAGGAAATGATCGCATCCATTTACACAGATATAGCTGCCGGAGCGGTTACCAACCTTGCGCTGGCTGTGCCAGATGCTGCCTTATTGCCTGGCGCAAAGCTGAACAAATCAGCTATTTATGCTTTACGCAACACAAAAAATAATTGCCTGGATTATGAACACACACAAGGCAATGTTGAATTGAGAAAACAAATTGCAAAGCTGGCCTTTAACTGGGGAGCCAATATAAAAGCAGATGATGTCATCATCACTTCCGGCTGCCTGGAAGCCATTAGCCTCTGTCTGAAAGCCGTAACAAAACCGGGCGATACGGTGGCCGTAGAAAGCCCCACCTATTTTGGAATTAACCAGGCTATTGAAAGCCTTGGTTTAAAAGTAGTGGAAATATCCACCGATCCTGTTGCCGGTATAGACCTTGAACACCTGCAAAAAGCCATTAAGAAATTTGCAGTAAAAGCCTGTGTATTTGTTCCCAACTTTAATAACCCGTTGGGCAGTTGCATGCCAGATGAAAATAAAAAGAAACTGGTTGAGATCATCAGCAGGCATAATATACCGCTTATTGAAGATGATATTTACGGTGAACTGTATTTTGGGAAATCACGGCCAAGGAATTGCAAATATTATGATACCAAAGGTTTGGTAATGTATTGTTCATCTTTTTCCAAATCACTGTCGCCCGGATACCGCATTGGCTGGGTAATACCCGGTAAATATTTTGAAACCGTAAAACAGTTGAAAAGGATACAAAACATCAGCAGCCCAACACTTACCCAGGCTGCTGTTGCCCATTACTTAAAACATGGCCGTTACGAATTTCACTTAAAGAATCTGCGCAAAGCACTGCACACGCAAAGTTTACGATATGTACAGGCCATCATTAAGTATTTTCCGGCCGATACAAAAGTTTCACGGCCACACGGTGGCTTTATATTGTGGCTTGAGCTGAATAAAAAAGTGAACGCATTTAAATTGCGAACGGAGGCCATGAAACACCAGATATCCATTGTGCCCGGTAAAATATTTTCGGCTGGCAACAATTATTCAAACTATATACGCCTCAGTTTTGGAAAGCCCTGGAATGATGATGTAGACTACAGTTTGATGATGCTTGGTAAGCTGATAAAGAAAATGCAATGAAGACTTAATGTTTATAGACTATGCATTAATGATTTTTGATTTTTTCAGATAAGCACTGTTTGAACCATAGATAAACAAACAGGTACCGTTCTTTATTTTATCAATAATTGGCTTGTGCAATTTTTCGGGTAAGGCGGGGCAACCCCAGCTTCGGCCAATATATCCCTGTGATCTTATCAAAGACTCATCTACATAACCAGCTCCATGAATTACGATATCTCTTTTTTCTGCATTGTCATTGATTCCTCTTTCCAGCCCTTCCAGCCGTAATGAGTAACCATTTCCGCCCTGATATGTATTTTTAGTTTCGTAAAAACCAAGGCTGCTCTTGTTACTTTCGGGTTGGTTCGAAAATTGATTTGCATATTCCTTTCCTGAATTAACTCCATGAGCAACATAGGTGTTAAACAACACCCGAAGGTTATTCAGGTCAATAATAAATAATCTTTTTCTGGAGGATGGCTGGCTGAAATCTGCAATTGAAATAATATTATCTTTTGATAGCTTGCCTTGCTGCACCAGGTAATTAAAACCCTTCATCGCATAACTGAAAGCTGTTTTTGAAAGTCCTAAGTTGTCAAGGTCAAGGCTGGCGTATTCTGCTTCAATGGCCTCCGCATTGGCGTCATTGCCGGCATTAACAGATTGTGCGGTTGTATTTGCAATCTTTTTCCCGGCAACGAAACTTAACTCCTGAATATGGACATTAATACCTGCAAATGCAATTGGCATGTGCAATAGTATCATGCAAATTAAAGGGAGGTAAATTATTTTACCCTTTAAGTGTTTGATTTTCATAAGTTTTTTGATCATACTGGATTTTTTAATCATTTTAAAATTTAGTTATTACTGTCCCATGTTTTTTAAATATACCCAGCCCATAAAACGGTTTGCCGTTTTTACAGATCAGTAAATACTTAACAGCGTGGTTGGTGATAATTAAACCTTAGATGAAATTGCCTGAACACCTTTTAAACAGCGATAAAGGTAATTTTTAATATCCTTGTGCAGGTGCTGAGACGCTATTTTAGTAACGTTTTAACATACCAAAAAATTGTGTTAAAACCCGATCTCCTTCAGATTAGATTACTGCTAAAACGGTGGATGCTAAAATCATCTACTGCGGCTATTAAAAGCGCTATTATGAAGTTGTATTGGATTTAGTGAATACTCTGCTTAATTTCTGCACTACTTTTTCTGTCAGTTTACCCGTCAGAAAAGCAAATCCAACATTTAATGCCGTGTTAAGCAGCTTATTTTCGGGTTGACCGTCGCTGGCTTTTTTTCTAAAAATGCCCCCAATTGCATCCCGGGCAATATTTGCTGGCCTTACAGTCTCTTTCAAATCTTTCCAGCCCAGCCCAAGCTTTTCCTCAATTTCAAGCTGTTGTTGTTTTATGCGAATCTTTTCTGCCCGCAATTGTTTTATGTTTTTAATCTTCTTCATCATCTTCTCCAAATAATTGTTTAATTAAAGCGTTCATTATTGGCAGTCGTATCATTTTATCTCTTGCAGTCCAGATGATTATTCCCAACAGAAGATAGAGGCCGGCTACAATTAAAAACCCTGCCCAGGTTTCCCCAATCCATTCGCTCAATACCAATGACAGAGCGATACCTGCAAAAACAACAAAAAACATCAAAACAACTGCTACAATCAAGCCTGCTATTAAAGCTGCAATTACAGCAGAACTCTTTTCTGCTGCAGTTAATTTTGCGGACTCTATCCTGTTATTTACATAATCCTTTACTGTATCCGCCAGTTCTTCAACTTTGGCAAATGTCTTTTCCATTTAGATTGTTTTACTAATCAATAATCCAGCTAAATACTAAGAAAACTCTTCAACAGTTTCTTTAACCTTCTTTTCAACATCAGCTTTAAAATCATTGAATGTTTCTTTGCCTTTCCTGATTTTGTCACTTACATCGTCTGCAAATTTCTTCCCTTTTTTATTAATCTTTCTCCTGGTTTCCGAGCCCTTATCGGGGGCAAACAAAATACCCAATACAGCACCAACTGCAATGCCTGCTGCAATTGCTGCCAGTATTTTACCACTCCTTTTCATAATTTTTAATTTAATTGTTTAAGATATGTACAAGGTATAAAACTTCCCGAAAAATACAAATATCTACGTTAAATATAAGCACTAAATGCTGCCGGAAACTCAAAACCCATTACCGTTAAAAGAGCTATTAATGGAGTGCCATAACTGGAACATGACTGTGCAATACCAATTGCTTTGTGTGGCTCTTATGAAAAATACTTTCTAATAAATTATGTCGCCTTGGCAACACGATCAATAGATCAATATGGTTCTTTTCAGCAAAATTTATAATTCCTTCGTCAGTGTTTTCATTGTCAATAAAGTGAAATTCAGGTTTTAGCGCCATGGTCATTTCCTGCATCAGTCCCGATTCAAAAACAATATCTGCATCAAAAACAGTCTTTTTGCCTGTATTCAGGATATGCAATTCGGCGTTAAAATCATTCACCAGCATTTTAACTTCCTCTATTGGAGTAGTTTCAACTACTTTAGTTAAATCGCTGGCTAACCCTATTTTTCTTATTTGAGAAAAAGCGGCACCCGGTGGAACCGTTATTAAAGGCCAGTTTAAATGTTTTACTGCATTAGCGGCATGTGCTCCAAATAAAAAATGTTCGGTGGCCGTTTTGCCCTGGCTTCCCATCACTACAACGTAAGGTTTTATAAGCCTGCAAACTTCTTCTAACTCATTAAAAAAGCTACCCATGGCCACTTCAGTTTCAATATTTATTTTGCCCTTTATGCGCTCTGATATTTCTGCCTGCAGGTTGCGCATGTCATTTTCTGAAGTACGCATCATGTCTTCGAGACTAATGGCTATCGGCAAATCGCTGTAACCAATGGGAGTTTGCACCACGTGCAGCAAAAAAATATCTGCATTAATTGCCATCGCCATATCGGCTGCATAGTGAACAGCATTATTTGCAGCCTGTGAAAAATCTGTTGTTACTAATATCTTTTTCATTTAATTTTTTTTATTGAATTGAAGAATAAATCCCAAATGATAATTCCGGCTTACCCATAGGTGCCGGTTTTTTATCATTATCAATGTAAATTTATTTATAATCCCAACGTATTTAAATGATGGGTATTAGTATCAGGTGTGATTATGGTCATCCATCTCATTTACGGCAGATAGACATCCCAATGGCTCAGCTGGAACTTCTTTACAGCTATGCCTGTGTAAAAGTAAATAAAATCGTACTCATCAATAACAACAGCAAATTTTATGAGTTTAAAAATGAGCTGAAGTGGAATAAAAATAGGTATTGACCAAAAATAAAAAATCCTGCACCGGCCGGATTAATCTATGATTTGTTTATCAGAGATCGGTAATTGGTTTATACTTTGGTACCAATGTTTTCATAACCACCCATGCGATCAGATATGCTACTGCACAAATGGTAAACATAATGGTATAACCCGTTTCAATATGTCCCAAAGCCTTATAGTGATCAAATAGTGCGCCTCCAAGCTTGGAAAGTATAACACCGCCAAGGCCACCAGCCATGCCACCAATCCCAATTACAGAACCTACTGCTTTTTTAGGAAACATATCAGATACTGTTGTAAATATATTTGCAGACCATGCCTGATGAGCCGATACACCAATTCCGATAAGAAAAACAGGTACCCAAAAACTAATATAACCTAATGGTTGAGCAAGTAATACTACCAATGGAAAAAATGCTATCAACAACATAGCTTTCATGCGTCCGTCGTAAACCTTATGTCCTTTCCTTATGAAGTACATGGGGAACCAACCGCCGGAAATACTGCCCAGCATAGCCATTGTATAAACCACGGTAAGTGGCAGCGTAACAGCTTCGTCAATTATACCATACTGGGCTTTCAGGTAAGCCGGCAGCCAGAATAAGAAGAACCACCAGACTCCATCAGTCATGAATTTACCGAAAGTAAAAGCCCAAGTTTGTTTGTAAGCTAATAATTTCATCCACGACACTTTCTCCTCTTCACCAGACTCTGTATCTTTTTCTTCGTCTCCACCTTTTATGTAAGCCAGTTCAGCAGCAGAAAGTCTTTTTTGTTTTTCAGGTCTTTGATAGAGGAAAAGCCATGCTAAAAGCCATATAAAACCAAGAACCCCCATAACGATGAATGCTGCTTCCCAGCCCCAGTGTACCCTTATCCAGGGTACTGTCATAGGAGCAAGAATTGCACCTACGTTAGCACCCGAATTAAAAATTCCTGTAGCCAGCGATCTTTCTTTCTTAGGAAAATATTCAGCGGTGGCTTTTATAGCTGCAGGAAAATTACCGGCTTCTCCAAAAGCCAGTAAAGCCCTTGAAAACATCAACCCCACTACAGATACGGAAAAACCGGCAATACCTGCCCAACCAAGTAAAGCAGTCAATCCCTCGCCGATAGGTAATGCAAAAGCATGAACAATTGCGGCAAGGGACCAGACAGCTATTGCAATTGCATATCCTTTTTTTGTACCCAGCTTATCTATTATGCGACCCGCAAATAACATCGAGAATGCATAAACAAATTGAAATACTGCGGTAATATTTGCATAGTCAGTATTTGTCCAGCTGAATTTTTCTGCCAGGTAAGGCTGCAAAAGACTCAGCACCTGCCTGTCGAGATAATTTACTGTGGTTGCAAAAAATAACAGCGCACAGATCGTCCACCGGTACTTTCCGATTCTTTCCATATTCATATAGCTAGGGTTTTATTTTATTTTTTACACTCGCTTATGATAACCATCACTTTCTTTGTTTCTTCAATAAGCAGATCATATTGTTTATTGGCCATAACTTCCTTACTCACCAGTTTACTGCCCATACCAACTGCACAAACACCGGCTTTAAACCAACCGGCGATATTTTCCTTAGTGGTATCAACACCTCCTGTAGGGATGAAGAGCAGTTTAGGAAAGATATCTTTTATTCCGCTTAAAAAAGAAGGGCCAAGCATATTACCGGGGAAAAGTTTAATGAATTTCACCCCTGTATTTTCTGCGGCAATAATTTCTGAAGGCGTCATGCAACCCGGAGCATAGAAAATATCATTGGCTACGCAATGGTCAGCTACTTCTTTTACAAAACCCGGACTTATCAAAAAATCAGCGCCAGCACTTAAATAATCTTTGGCGTGCTGCATATTTTTTATTGTACCAACACCAAGCAACATGCCAGGCATTTCTGCATTTCTTACTTCTACCATTTTTTTGAAATTAGCTAAAGCCGCATCGCCACGATTGGTATATTCCAAAGCCGTGATGCCGGCACTATGAAGTGCTTTTAATATTTCGACACTTGTTGCTTCATCTGCGTTAAAATAAAGCGGAAGCATTCCTTGTTTTACAATTGCATCTGATACTTGTTGTGATTTGCTCATTTTATTTTGATTTTTTATTTTGGGCTAAAGCCCATTTTTTATTTTCTTTTAATCCACGGGATAAATCCCTTGGTAGTTCATCATATCTTTACTTTGATGACCAGTTTTTTTATGTCTGCTACGCCATCACCAATCATGGGTGCATGCACATCTTCGGGAAAGAGGATAGCAAACTGCCCATCGGTTAAATTGAAAAACATATCCGGTTGCTCATTGTACAATTGTACATCCTTATCGGGATTGTAACCGCCATTTTCTGTTACGCATTTTTCTCTTGGCTTCCAACCAATGGTTTCCACACCTTTAATGCAAAGCTGTATGTCGATATTATTATTATGACATTCAAATTTTGCTACCGATGCTTCAGCTGCTACGCCGGGTTTGTTACTAAAAATTGCTTTTAATCCTTCTGATATTTCTGATTTTCCATCTGTAGCATTTGCAAGATCGGTTTCACCGATAAATCCAAATGCTTTTTCAAATAATGGATGAACAGAGAAATATTTAGAAGCGTTCTTAATTGTATCTATAATCATAATTTTGTTTGACCTCACCCCAACCCCTCTCCATCCTTCGGCTACGCTCAGGATATCGGGAACTGGGATGGGGCAGTTTTTAAATTAAATTTCTCATTTTAATATAAATGCTGTTCGCTATTATTTTCTTTGATAACATTTCGGCTTCGCTCAATGCTCAATAAAGATATTCAGTACAAGAGTGCGACGCCAATGAAGCTAAATAGCAGCACTGAAGCCGGGCTCAAAAAAAATTAACGTTGTACACGTCCGCTTCCATCTCCTTTCATCAAATCTTTAACATCGCTTAATGTTGCATGATTTAAATCGCCGGGGATGGTATGTTTGATAGCACTTGCAGCAACGCCAAACTCAGCAGCTTCGGGCATTGGCATACCGGTTACAAGGCCGTAAATAAACCCGCTTGCAAAACTATCGCCGCTACCCACACGGTCAACTATTCTTACTTCATATTGTTTGGTATGATAAAACTCGCTGCCGTCGTACACCAATGCACTCCAGCCATTATCACTGGCGCTATGACTCTCTCTTAAAGAAGAAGCGATATATTTAAATCCAAATCGGTCCTTCATTTGCTTAAACACATCCTTAAATCCATCCAAATTCAATTCGCCTTTGGTAACATCTGTGTTGGCTGCTTTAAAACCCAAACACAGATCGGCATCTTCTTCGTTACCTATACAAACATCAACGTGTTCGCAAAGCATTGTCATTACCTCTCTTGCTTTTTCTTTGGTCCACAGTTTTTTACGAAAATTTAAATCGATACTTGTGGTAATACCTTTTGCTTTTGCAGCTTTTAAAGCAGCTAAAGTTAAAGCTGCAGCCTTATCGCTTAATGCTGGTGTAATACCGGTTGTATGAAACCAATCTGCACCATCAAAAATTTTATTAAAATCAAATTCGCTTGCATCAACATCAGCGATAGATGCACCAGCACGGTCGTACACAACCTGCGATGCCCTCATAGAAGCTCCTGTTTCTAAAAAGTAAATGCCTAGCCTGTCGCCGCCTC
Organism: Chitinophagales bacterium; assembly: GCA_038328115.1. GTDB lineage: Bacteria > Bacteroidota > Bacteroidia > Chitinophagales > Chitinophagaceae > Ferruginibacter. The sequence continues at coordinate 10,678 of JBBQLS010000011.1, read as the reverse complement.
TTGCAACAAATTGCGTATCTACACCGTATCGTCGCAAATGGTTAATTGCTGATTGCCCGATTGCATTATTTGGAACTTTGCTTACAAAAGTTCCGTTAAGGCCGTAATTACATAATGCCGCAGCCACGTTAGCTTCGCCACCACCATAAGTAACATCAAAACTATCGGCCTGCACAAAACGTTTAAAGTCGGGTGTTGACAAACGCAACATGATTTCCCCAAGAGTTACAACTTTTTTTGACATATTCTTCTATTTAGATTTTTAAGTTTGGAAGATACACAATGTAAATCCACCATTTCAATTTTTCGTCTTATAAATTACCGGTAACGTTGCCATAGATCAGCGGCATCGTTGCCGAAATAAATTCTTTGTTCTTTTCTTTTATCAACCCGCGTTAAACCCAAAATAATTGTTGGCATTATTAAAACAGATATCCTGTATTATTTTGCCTGTCCAGGCCAAATCAGCAGGCAGTTCGCCATTTTCAATTTCTTCGCCAAACATATTACACAGAATGCGCCTGAAATATTCGTGACGTGGATAGCTCATAAAACTTCTGCTATCTGTTAGCATGCCAACAAACTTGCTTAACAAACCCATGTTGCTTAATGCATTCATCTGCTTTATCATGCCGTCCTTCTGGTCTAAAAACCACCAGGCACTACCAAACTGCACTTTACCTGCAACAGAACCATCATTGTAATTACCAATCATGGTTGCCATTAATTCGTTATCCGCAGGATTTAAATTATAGAGAATTGTTTTTCCCAACTGATTGGTTGCATCCAGCTTGTTCAGAAATTTTGCCAATGCTTTTCCCTGTGAAAAATCACCGATAGAATCCCAGCCGGTATCGGCACCCAACTGTTTTAACATACGGGCATTGTTGTTACGCAATGCCCCTAAATGATACTGCTGTACCCAACCTTTTTCATGATTCCATTTTGCAAATTCGATCAGCATGGCTGATTTGAATTTTATATTTTCGGTATGATCCAACTGTTTTCCGCTTCTGATCTTATCAAAGCAGTTCTTGATTTCGGTATCGGTATAATCTTCTGCATACAATTGTTCCAGCCCATGATCGGAAACTTTGCAACCAACGGTAGCAAAAAAATCATGACGGTTTTTCAATGCTTTTAAATAATTATCGTAGGAAGAAACGGAGATACCTGAAACTTCCTCTATCTTATTTACATACGCATTAAATATTGCAGCATCATCTATATTCATGGCTTTATCCGGGCGATAAGCGGGTAATATTTTTATTTCAAAACCGTCTGCAATAATTTCCTGATGATGTTCCAGCGAATCAGTAGGATCATCAGTGGTACACAGTACTTTCACATTCATTTTGCGCAATAAATTACGGACGGAATATTCGGGTGTTTGTAATTTGGCTGATGCTTCGTCATAAATTTCCTTAGCGGTATCTGCGTTGAGAATTTTATCTATGTTGAAATAACGTTGCAGTTCAAGGTGCGTCCAATGATAAAGCGGGTTACGTAATGTGTAAGGAACAGTTGCTGCCCAGTACTGAAATTTCTCATAATCACTTGCATCGCCGGTACAATATTTTTCATTGATACCATTGGTACGCATGGCCCGCCATTTGTAATGATCGCCATACAACCATACCTGCGTAAGGTTTCCAAAATTTATATCGTTTGCAATCTGGTCGGGCGGAAGATGATTATGATAATCTATAATCGGCATCGCTTTTGCAAATTCATTGTATAATTGCTGCGCCGTTTTATTTTGCAGTAAGAAATTTTCGTCGAGAAATTTTTTCATTTGTTCGTTTTTGACCTCACCCCAAACCCTCTCTTTCCTTCGACTACGCTCAGGACTTCGGGAACTGGAAGATGACAGTTTTTTATTTAAACATTCTTTCATTTTTATCTCCGCTAATATAAGTTCCCCTTCAGGGGCGGAGGGGGTTCCTACAGCGATACACCTCTCTTCCATGGAATAAAATCATCCTGGTTAAGCAACACAGCTTTGGGTATTACTTCGCCGCTTGCAGCTTTAATGCAATACTCCAGAATATCTTCTCCCATCTGCTCAATGGTTTTATCCCCTTCAATAACCGGCCCGCAATCAATATCAATAATATCGTTCATACTTTTAGTAAGATTGCTATTGGTAGAAACTTTAATAACAGGGCAGACAGGATTACCTGTGGGCGTACCCAACCCTGTTGTAAATAAAATTAATGTGGCACCACTGGCAGCTTTGCCCGTAGTAGCTTCCACATCGTTACCGGGTGTACAAACCAAACTTAATCCCGGCTTTATTGCCGGCTCGGTATAATCCAGCACATCTACAACAGGAGATGTACCGCCTTTTTTTGCAGCACCCGCACTTTTGATAGCATCGGTAATTAAACCATCTTTTATATTGCCCGGAGACGGGTTCATGTGAAAACCAGAACCCACACTCAATGCTGAGTCATTATAATTCGTCATCAAGGTGATGAACTTTCTGGCTGCTGCTTCATCTGCTGTTCGGTCAATTAAATTCTGTTCAACACCGCACAGTTCAGGAAACTCGGCCAGCAAAATTTTTCCACCCAAAGCAACAACCAAATCACTGCAATAACCAACAGCCGGATTTGCCGATATACCGCTAAAACCATCGCTGCCACCACATTTTACGCCAATACATAATTTACTGAGTGGAGCAGGCTTTCTTTCTGCTTTATTTATCTCTATTAAACCTGTAAATGTTTTTTGTATAGATTCTGCAATCAGTTGCTCTTCGCTTTGCGATTGCTGTTGCTCAAAAATGTATAGCGGTTTATCGAAGTTGGGGTTAAGGCTTTTAAGGTCGTTCATAAAATCCGGTACCTGCAAATTCTGGCAACCCAAACTTAAAACAGTAACGCCGGCAACATTTGGGTGATTTGCATAAGCGGCAAGCAACTTGCTGAGTATCGCTGCATCCTGGCGAATACCTCCACATCCGCCCTGGTGATTCAGAAATTTTATGCCATCTACATTTTCAAATACACGATGCGCTTTATTTCGATTATCAGGCGAGAGGTCAACAGCCGAGATATCTTCTCCCTTTTTAAAAGCTTCAACCAATTGGTGGGCATACTGTTTATATTTTGCTGTAACAGCATAACCCAGTTCATTGTGCAAGGCTTCCCGTATCACATCCAGGTTGCGATTTTCGCAAAATACGGTTGGGATGAACAGCCAGTAATTGGCCGTACCCACATCTCCGTTAGTTCGGTGATAACCATTAAAGGTTCTGCTGCTGAATTTAGTAACATCAGGTGCAGTCCAGGTAAAATCTGTTTTACGGTAAACAAATGGCTCAGCAGCATGTTTAATGTTTGCTGTAGAAATGATACCGCCTTTGGGAATATCAGTCTGCGCCTTGCCCACCATTACACCATACATTTCAACTACATCACCAGTATGCAAATCAGTTGTAGCAAATTTGTGTTTGGCGGGAATGTCGTTTTGTAAAGTAAAATCTTCACCTTTATAGGTCACAACTTCACCCTTCGATAAATTCGTTAATGCTACCAGCAGATTATCTGCAGGATGAACTTTTACTAATTTTTGTTTCATTATTATTTATGCAATATTTTTTTTTGAATGCTGCGGATCAATAACGCCAGTCATTCCCGCTTCTTCAATCTCATTAAATTTTTCCTGCACGGCATCGGTAAAACCGGGCAAAATTGTCAGGTCGTAATCCCATAAAGTTATATCACTTAACACAGAAGCAGCCATTACCGCCGGTTGCATTGTTTGCCATTTTTTATAAAACCAGGAAGCTTTGGCATCATTTACCGGATAATAATTTCCATTAAAAATACCATAGTATTTACCTTGTTCTTCTTTTACGGATTTCATAAAATAAATATAAGCCGCAAATCCTATCGCCATGTTTTCGGGTACAGTACTATGCAGCGCATAATATTGTTTTAATACAGGAACTACCCTCAGCTTCATTTTAGAAGAATACTGGGCTGTTATAGCAAGCCATTGATGCTCGATAAATGGGTTGCGAAACCTGTCGAGACATTTAGCCGAAAAATCTGATGCTTGTGCTGTTGTAGTTTTGTATGGAATGGCATTTGCAATTTCATCCTGCATTACTGCACTCATAAATCCTCCCATATGGTCGTCATCCATGGCTTCCTTAACGGTTGTAAAACCGGATAAAAATGCAACACCGCAACTTAAGGTATGCGTACCATTCAAAAGGCGCAATTTCAATTCCCGAAATAAATTTATGTCGGGTGTAATTACAACACCTTCCTGATCTGCCTGGGCAAAAGATAAAACTTCGGCAACTTCGGCATCGCCTTCAATTGCCCAAAGGCTGTACACTTCTGTCATAATAAGCAGGTCATCCGAATAGCCAATTTCATTTTCAATTTTCGTTTTCTGAACGGCATCAGGTTTACCGGGTACAATCCGGTCAACCAGTGAACTACAGAATTTATTCGAATTTTCGAGCCAGTCAATAAATGACTCTTCCAATCCGTTGAGGTATGCCAGTTCGGTTACGATGGACTCCAATTTTTTCCCATTATCAATAATCAACTCTGTAGGCACAATCACCATACCCGATTGCTTACTACCGGCAAAAGCCTTAAAACGTTCATACAAAAAAGCCAACAGTTTACCAGGAAATGAAACCGGTGGGTGGCGGCGGATATCATCCTGTACCAGTTCGATACCAACTTCAGTTGTATTTGAAATAATTATTTTGAGTTGTGGATTGTGAGCACATTCCAGCACTTTGTTCCATTCGCTTTTTGCAGAAATCACCCTGCTTACAGCCGAACACACAATGTTCTCTTCCTGTTTAATTCCATCCTCAACACCACGAACACAAATGGTGTACAACCCATCCTGTTTTTCAAATGCAGATGCATCGCCGCCATTGGTAGATTTTACAACCACGATACGCCCGTTAAATATTCCCTGCTTGTTGGCTTTATCAATAAAATAATCGGGTAGCCCACGCAGCAGCACACCCGTGCCAAACTGCAATACCTTTTCGGGTAAATCAAACGATACCAGGTCGGGCAACTGCATATTTTCAGCCAGTATATTTTTTAAATTGTATTTAGATAACCACATAATTTGCTGTTGATTGCGTAATTCAATATTTTAGTTTTTAATCCCCCCATTTTAATTTCCATTCAGGGTATTCTGTTGTTAATAATTTCTGTGGCCAGTTACCATACCAGGCATAACCGATCCGTCTTTCATTCTCTACTTCAGCAAGTGTTTTGTGCCTTTTACTGTCTCTGCCGGCAAAGAAAGGTTCATTGGTTTGTACATCATAAAACCTTGCCCACATAATACCGCTGCTGTCGGGCAACAAAACCCTGTCTCTACCGCTTTTCTCTGAAGGAGCTGCAATATCAGCAAATTTATACCCGGTAATTTTAACCTTTTCAAACCAGGCAACCGCTGCATTAACCGATTCTATTATTGCTGGTGAAGGGTGCTCGATACGCATTAAAAAACGGACAATACCCACCGACTCGCTGCCACTTAAAGAAACCAGTTCAAACTTACGGGCCATTTCGGGTTGCAGGGTTTTTGCGTTATACTGTGCACACCAAACCGTTAATTGCCCGTTCTGTTTTATTTGCGTATTTAAAATGCATTGCACGCCTCTTGCAATCGGGTCCACACATTTGTTCTGATACTGCATATCAAAAATATCAAGATCATTTTTTTTGTTTACAATATCATAGAGTACATTCAATACGTTCACCATGGCATTATCATTGTAAGTTATCTGGCTGCGGTAACTGCTGAAATCAGGAAAATATTGCGGCCAGCCGCCATTGGCATACTGTGCGTTCAACAAATAATCGACTCCCTTCTTTGCTGCATTGAAATATTTTTCATTTTTTGTACGCTTCCAGGTTTTACTCAGGTAACGAATTTCTTTTGTGGTTGCGTCATTGTCAATGGTAGCATCTATACCTGCGGCATATCCTGCCACCAATTCCAGTTTTTCTTCACCGGTAAGTTCATTTTTGTAATTAACCTTTTTATCGCCCTGAAAATGTTTAGGCCAGCCGCCATTTGCCCGCTGATACAACAACATATTTTCTGCTATTGGATCGGTTGTGGAATTAGATGCACTTAATTTTTTATCATCATTATCCACTTTTTCAGTACCAGCTTTAAAATCTGCATTCACCAACGGGCGGTGCGAATTTTCGGGATCCCATTTATTATCGTAAGCCCAGGAAGGCGAAATATCGCTGATTGAAACACCTGGCGGCAAATTATCTGCAAACCATTTATAATTACCATCATCTTTTTTGCAATTGTAATAATAAACACGTTTGCCCCATTTTATAACATTTGGAGGCGTTGCTTCTTTTTGATAAATATCAGCATCAGCCATGTTTTTATCAAAACTGCATTTTATAAGATAGAATTGCGCATCACGATGATAACGGCCCAGCTTATAGCCTTCATCGCCTGTAAATTTGCAATTAACCAAAACAGTTTTCGAACTTTCATGCTGGCTTCCATCATGCCAGATGGCAGCTTCTTTACTGTGACAAATAAAGGTGCAGCCTTCAGCATAGGCCCATCCTCTAGGACAGTAAAAATCTACACCACCTTCCATAGTACAATCTTTAAAATAAAACATACCGTTATCTGTATTCCACGGACTAACAGTGTCGCCGCCGTAGGCTCTGAAAATGCAATTTCTTACAATGAGTTTTGTGGTTTCAAAAGAGCGAAGTGCCATCTGGTGTCCTGATGGTCTGATTGTTTTTATCTTTATTTCGTCATCCGGACAACTGATATTTTTATCGCTTGTATTATCTTTTCCGTAACTGTTAACGAATGATAAATTCTCCAGCGTGATGTTACTTCCTTTTAAGTTGATGGTTGCTGTTCCATAATCATCTTTGCCTTCGCAACGCCACTCTTCTCTTGCCAAAGAAATATGTATGATTGTATTTTGAGGGTCTTCGCCGGTAAGTGTAATAAAATCCTTGTCAATCAATATCTTCTCGTTGTATGTTCCTTTTTGTATGTGGATGATACGTTGTTCTGTTGCGTTGGCCGGTAAACTGTTGATGGCTTCCTGAATACTTCTAAAGCCAGCACTGCCATCCTGCGCAACAGTAATTTCCTTTTGGGCAAAAAGATTTGCACATGCAAAGCATGTGGCAATAAGCGTTAATGATATTTTTTTAAACATTCTCATTATTTTTTCTTCGCCTTGTTTAATAAATATTTTACCATTTCATTTGCTGCTGTAAAATTTCCATATTCCGCAGGTAATTTTCTGCCATCTAAATATTCGTTATAAATCCAGGGATCACCTACTGCAAACACAGTGCCTTTGCCATATTTTGCCGTAGCAAATATTACTTCGCCATCCTTTTTAATTAAAGAAGTAGCCGGCGCTTTTACATCTATTGTACAGATTTCTTTCAAATACATTTTTTTGGTTTCTTTAAAAACGGGGTTGCCGGTATTATATACCGCCCCCATTTCAAACTCATTATTCTTTACCATGTTTCTATTCTGATCCGTAAAATGAATTCCGAATTTATCTGAAAGGATATTAAAATGCGGTAGATCACAATTAGCAGAATCGTTGGTCATAAGTAAAAGAACACCACCATTTTTTACCCAGTTGGCAATTTCAGTTGCCGATTTTTCATCCATGTAATTCGGATTCTTCGTGTCTTTATAATTATCAGGATCAACAATAATGTAAACTGAAGCTTTCTTTAAATTATCAGCAGTAGGTGCTATATCCAGATTGCTGATGCCTGCTCCGTAGGTCTGCCAGATATTGCCAAACAAACTGAATCCTCCATTATCTGCAGCATCCCAGGTGTAATGCCAACGCGTATTTAAACCAAATCCGTTTTTCTTCCATTCATTATTAAAGTATTCATCAAGCACTACATCCTTTCCTTTGCCAGGCTTGGGCAATGCAGCCATTTCCATTTCTACACTGGCCTGTATAAAAGCACCCATACCTTTTGGATCATTAACTACAACCGGTTCGCTCATGTAATAACCAAAACTTCCATCACGATAAGGTTTGCCGCCCAGGCCCGAAACACTTACTGTGCCTTTTAAATTAGTTTGTCCTTTAGCATCTACCTCAATAAATTCCCTGATGATTCCGTCGTATCCTTTTTTTGCAATCTTTGCAAAAGAACCAGGTATATAACCTTTGCGTACAGCTTTAGCCAATGTGTACACCAACATAGATGAAACCGAAGCCTCTTTATAATTTTTAGGATTGTCTGGCATATCAACCACATCATACCATAAACCCGAATCAGCATCCTGTACTTTGCAAACGGCGGTAGCAAAACGGTTTAAAATTTTGACAATTAAATCTCTGGCGGGATGATTTTCAGGAAAATAATCCAGTACATCAACCATGGCCATGCCATACCAGCCCAGTGCTCTTCCCCAAAAATTTGCTGAAGTGCCGGTTTCCTTATTGGCCCATTTTTGTTCCTTACTTTCATCCCAGCCATGATACAGCAGGCCCGTTTTAGGATCACGGGTATGGCGTTCAATATTGATGAACTGGCGGGCAATGTCATCAAACACGGTATCCTGTTTTGCCATCTTTGCATACTCTGCGTAACCCGGCTGCCCCATATACAAACCATCAAGCCAAACCTGCCAGGGATACACTTTTTTGTGCCAGAAACTGCCTTCTTTTGTTCTTGGATGATGATCGTATTGAGTGCGTATCAGATCAATTGCTTTTTTATATTTTTCTTTACCGGTAACATTGTACAGCATCATCAGCACTTTTCCATTATTGGTATTATCAATGTTAAAATCCTGCGGGTCATAGTCTTTTATACTTCCGTTCTCACGAACATAAAAATCCATACTGTGTTGTATGTAATTGAAATATTTGCCTTCTCCGTATAATTTCCAAACGCCTTCTATACCTTTTAATATCACGCCCTGGTCATAACTCCAGCGGGCAAAACCTGGTTTTATCCTGAAAGAATCGGGCCACAGGTTCATAGCAGTTTGCGACATCTGTTGAGAGTAGGGCATTTGTTGTGCATCCCCATTAATAAAAGACGCAACTAAAAAAACTATGATCGTGATCTTCTTCATCCTAATTTTTCTTTAATTTTTTGTTTTTCGTCTTCTCTTCAACCGGTGTTTGCTTAACCCAACTTACCACACTATCCGTTGAACCAAAATCAGCTATTAATTTTTGTTTTGCTTTAGAAACATCTGTGTTTAAAATAGATATTGCCTTGCTCCTTTCGCCCTGCACCTGCGCCATTACTTCGGCCCCATCTTTATATTTTAAATTATCAATCGTGATATTGTCGCTGTTCAGAATATAGTTAATGGGGTTGGTGTCTTTAGAGATCATGGTGATATTCTTAAGTGTTATATCACTTGCCTCCTGAATATCAATTCCCTGACCGGCCTGCAATACTGCGTTTTCTATCAATATATTTTTAACATGCATTTCCGGGATTCCTCTTACAAAAATTCCTTTGGCTGCACCATTGCAGGTAATATTTCTCAAATAAAAATTCCGGAACTGCGGTGTGCTTTCATCAATTTTTAAAAATTCAACTTTGGGTGGCTCTCCTTTTTCACCAGCCAGCACCACCGGATCTTTTGCCTGATAATACATATCAAAAAGGATCGCTTCTGCAGCAATATTTTTCATGTTTACATTATTTACGTAGATATTCTCAACCATACCACCACGCCCACGGGTGGTTTTAAAACGTAACCCGATATCAGTACCAATAAAAGTACAATTGCTGATGAACATATTATTTGTGCCACCGCTCATTTCGCTGCCTACCACAAAGCCGCCATGTGCATGGTAAACGGTGCAATTGTTTACAATTACATCCTGCGTAGCCATTCCCCTTTTTCTACCTTCGGCATCGCGGCCGCTTTTAATGCAGATACCATCATCGCCTGTATCAAAATTGCAATCTTCCACTAAAGCATTTTTACAACTTTCCAAATCAAGCGCATCAGTATTGGTGCCGTACCATGGATTTTTTACTGTTAGATTTTTTATTGTGATATGCTCACTGATCATCAGGTGTGTAGTCCATGCAGGAGAATTTTCGAAAGTTACATCTTCAATCAGAATATTTTTGCATTGGTAAATGCGTATCATATTGGGGCGAAGAAAATCTTTAATGTCTTCAAAATCGCTCACTGTTTTTCCATCTGTAAGTTTACCAATGTTGTTGGTCAATGATCCCTCCAACGCCTTTTCTGAAGAGTACCAGGTCTTTTTATCAGCCGTTAATACACCAGCATATTCCTTCTGGTGGTTTTTCCATTCCGTTTCACTCAGCTTATCCTTTTTTAAAGGGCGCCAGTAAAAGCCATTGCCATCCATAATACCGGGGCCGGTTATGGCAATATTCTCTAAATTTTCCGCTACAAGCGGTGACTGGCAACGGGCTGCATCAACACCCTCAAAAGAAGAAACAACAAGTGGATATTGGTTGAAGTCGGAACTAAAGATAACCAATGCGCCCTTTGCAAGGTGCAGGTTAATATTACTTTTCATAAGGATTGGACCGGTAACAAAAGAGCCTGGTGGAATCAATACTGTGCCTCCACCTTGTTTGGCGCATTCGTCAATTGTTTTGTTAATGGCTGCAGAATTCAATGTCAT
>JBBQLS010000010.1:0-43491 GCA_038328115.1 Chitinophagales bacterium | reverse complement strand
ATCTCTGGTGTAAAAGCATATAATTTTCCTTTACCTACCGATGCTTCAAAAGCCGTAACGCCATTCTTTAAATAAGTTTCGCCCCAGCTCCATCCGCTGCGTAATATTTTATCGGTACTAAACCAGGCCAATGGTTTTATAATGCCGCTGCTTACCGCATCCGGGTTCAATTTAAAAACCGGGTTATTGTCAAAATAAACATCTGTTTCTTTATCCAGGCCCGATGCAGCAACCTGGTTATTATCAACCTGCATCTGTAAAATGCTTCCCGGTGTGTAATATTTGTCACGACCAAGTGTTTTCTCTTCACCGTTTACAATTTCAACCATGGCATCTGCTACCGGTAATTTTAAATGATAGGCAAGTTGTGTGCTGCTGCCAATAGTAACAATGTTACCCCCCTGCTCTAAAAATATTTTTAATTGAGGTATTGATTTTTCAGCAGTTATCCTACCGGTCATTCTTTTTAATTCTTCGGGAATACTGTCTAAAGCATTTGGGCTTTTACTTTGATTGGTGAGGTTGTTGATTGCCGGTATAGCTTCATCAACAAATACAATTACATCGTACTTGTTTTTAAGATTACCGGTATCAATATCTTTTGGGTAAATAATATCAAAACTATAATTATGTTGTTCCAATATCCAGCGTACCCAACCCGAAGGCATGGAGCCGCCATACCTATCCCATAATGCAATCCTGGCTTTCTTAATTTTAGTTAATGCTGCTGGTTTTTTATCTGCTACAATAAAGGGTGCATTTGTTTCAGCAGCGGCCTTGTCTATTATTGATTTTGTTTTTGAGCTTGATGAAACATAAAATGAACCATTGCTGTATGCTGAACCTGCCAGCACATCATTTATCCGATAGACATCAACACCTGCATTCACCAGGTTGTTTACAGCTTTAAAAGATTGATTGACTCTTGCATCCAGCACATAACCTGCTGCTGATTTTTTTACGGCTGCTCCGGAAAGTTTGATTATTTGCCCAAGTGGATTTTTTTCAAAAGGCCCTTCAAAGCCATCCATAATCCGATCAAACTGAACACCCATCTGGTAGGCCAAAGTCCAACCGGCAGCATCATACGGTGGCACAGGCGGCCCGCCGGGGTATTGAAAATCGTTGGGATGATCCTGTGGCTCAAACATATCCAGCACATGCGGCCTGAAAGCCTGGTTTGTTTTTACGATGTACGAATTGGCTGGGTATTTTTTTCCCGCAACAGTAAAATCACTTGTTGCTTTTTGTACAACAATACCGGTTTTTATGAGTGCATTTAAAAATTCAACAGCCGTTGCAAAATCAGGCTGATCAGATGGGATAATATATCCATGCGGATCTTTAAAAGCAATGTTCTTCATTACACTGTCGTAAAATTTAAGGGGAATGTTTGCGTTAGCATTCCTGCCGGTTTCTGCAGTTGACTTCATCCGCTTTAACGAATCCTGGTAAAGTTTTTCAATGGCAGCTATTTTAGCTGGTGATAAGGACCAGGTATCTTTATTCCCTTTCTCTATTGCATTTTTACCCATACGGTATATATTCATCAGCAATTCATCACGGTTACGGGACGCATAATTTAAAACAGCATAATTTAAAGAAACGGAATAATCTATTGATTGACGAAACAGCCATTTTTGCGGCAAAACCGGGTTGGGAGTAGCAGCGTTGGGTATAAGTCTGGATGTTACTAAAGGTATTTCTGAAGGTGTAGGGCTGCCTATAATTTCTGTAAGTAAACCAACCATGTTGTGGAAATAGGTGGTGGTGCGTAAACCGCCATTATACCAGGTTGAGTAAACAGAGCCTGCTTTACTGGTAAAGCCTGGTTTGTTTTCTGCATTTAAACGGTTTTGCATGGCTGCCCCTACTGCATCAAGGCTGGTTATTATAAGCGGATCAAACACATAATTAAATGGATCCCGGTATGGCGGGCCGGCCAGAACGGAACCTGCAGGCCCTGTCTGGTGGTGGTTGTACATAATCTGCGGTAACCATTCAATAAATAATTGCCGGGATATGTTTTGAGATTCTTTAAGATTAAGCATGTAAAAATCGCGGTTGTTATCGTGCCCTGCATATTTTTCATACAACCGGGGCAGGTTGGCTATGCTTCTTTTCTCAGGCTTTGGGTCACGCATATACCAGTTGCTTACCAGTTCCTGCCCATCAGGATTTGCATGGGTCATTAATATAATTACATCATTTAAAATCTGCTTGTTCTCATCATCATTCCTGCTGATTAATTGATAAGCCGTTTCAATTAATTGGTGAATGCCAACCGTTTCTGTTGCATGTAAACCACCATCTATCCAAACAACGGCTTTACCAATTTTCGCAAATTGCTTCGCTTCCTCCATGCTTATTTCTGCATTCGCCATTTTCTGCGATATCAGTTTATATTCTTCCAGTTTTTTTTGATTTTCAGGAGATGTTACGATCAGCATGAACTGATCTCTACCCTCTTCGGTTTTACCTATAACCGTATATTTTGCCCGGTCTGTTGCCTGAGCCAGTTTTTTAAAATAGGCTTCTGTTTGTGTAAAGGTTGCCAACTGGTAATTATCGCCCATGTTAAACCCAAAATGTTCTTTTGGAGATGGAATATTTTGTGCAGTGGCTATTTGTAAGCAGTTAATTGCAATTAAAAATAGCAGTGTAAATTTTTTAATAAGCATAGTTGGTGTTTAGAATATCTAATATAAACATTTTAAACGCAATAATTTACAACCCAAATGAAATTGATATGCGGTAATTTTGTTGTAGTAATTTAAAACATAATAGAAATGACTCAACATGATATACTACTGCTGGTTGCTTATATAATATCAGGCTTTTTGATTGGATTTTTTATGCACAAGATCATTATACCCTTGGTTGCAAGGCTTGCGGCAAAAACATCCATAAAATCAGATGACCTGATAATAAATACGATCCGTGCCTGGGTGATACCCTGGTTTCTTGCTTTAGGTTTATACCTGGGATTAAAGCAACTGGATCTTGAAAGCCGTTTTTATTTTTGGATCGAAAATGGCCTGATCATATTTTATATTTTTTCCGGCACGATGATTATTTCCCGGGTTGTATCGGGCTTGATAAAAATTAAGGCTACGGGTACAGATGCCGTTATCCATTCTTCATCCATCATCAGCAATATTGTAACCATCATTATTTACTGTCTTGGATTACTCATAATCCTGCAGTCGCAGGGCATTTCAATTACGCCGGTACTTACTGCACTGGGTGTTGGCGGATTGGCTGTGGCGTTGGCATTGCAACCAACGCTTTCAAATTTGTTTGCAGGTTTACAGCTTATTTCATCGGGTAATTTTAACCGTGGTAATTTTGTAAAACTGGCTTCGGGCGAAGATGGTTATATAGAAGACATCACCTGGCGAAGCACTACCATCAAGGCCATGTCCGATCATATTATTGTTGTGCCTAACTCCAAACTGGCAGATATGATAGTTACTAATTATGATCTGCCGCAAAGCCAGTTATCTTTTGTGGTTGAAGTGGGTGTGGCTTATACCAGTGATCTGGACCATGTTGAAAAAATAACCAAAGAAGTTATACGGGAAACATTGTTGGAAGCTGAGTGTGGCGTAAAGGATTTTGAACCTGTTATCCGGTTTTTTGCTTTTGGTGATAGCAGTATAATGATGAGGGCAGTTTTAAGAGTGAATAAATTCTCTGATCAGTTTCTTGTAAGGAGTGAGTTTATAAAAAAAATGCAGGTAAGATTTAGTAAGGAGGGCATTAATATTCCTTTCCCTACCAGAACGGTTTTAAGTAAAACAGATACCAGTATAGATTAATCTTCGCAATATATTGTTCCTTTTTTTTATCGATAAATCCGGCATCGATTAACAATTCATTTAGTGGAGAAGCCTTAAAAACTGTAAATACAACAATTTAAACCCTGATTGTCCGCAATACTTATATGCAGTCCGTTCTTGAAAAAATAGAATATAAAAATGTACAGGTTAGCAACAATGAAACCTGGATTTATACCTATTTTAATAAGATCACAGGAGAATGTATAGGAAAACAATCCAATTGGGGATCATCATCAACAGTTAATTTTAAAAAAATTGCAAATTGATGTATGGTAGCTTCCTTAAGCAAAGGCAATGATTCCGAACTGCCGTTGGTTACCTGTAATTGAGATTATAAAAAATGGCGCAGTTATTTAAGAAAAAAAATTACGTGATATTAAAGCAATTGTCTCTTAATAATTTCATGTAAACCAGTCCCTTTTTCCGTGCAAAATCTATATTCTTTTCCGGAATGTTTTCGGGGTCATCATAAAGCTCCAAAGCCTTGTCTATACTGCTTTCCCTAAGCAGGTGCAGCATGGGGTAAACCGAACGGTTGGTATAATTGGCTGCGTCATCAGGCGTTGCATTTGCAAACAGGTATTGTGGATGAAAACTGGCTAACTGATAAATGCCATTATATCTTTTCTGTTTCAACAGTTTTTCGGCTGCTGAAACCAAATCGAGGTAGTCGTCAAAATTTTTGTAACTGTCGGGAAAAATCAAAAAAGAAGTTTCAATCGAATCATCATTGTCAAGCCTGGTAATTTCATGCAGTAAAGAAGCAAGACAAAGTTCAGTGCTGGTGCTTCTTTCAACCTCGTAAAAAACCCGCTGCTTTTTTACAACCTGTGCAGCAAAAGGGCAAAAATTACATCCTATTACAACATCGGTTATCCATTTCTTTGTTTGTTCTATCGCCTCTTCAGATGTTATCATGTTGGTTATCGCTTTACAAATGGTAAAACTAGCAGAATTCTACTGCATTTAATGGTTGTCGTGCTAATTCTTCAGAGGGCCCAAAGTGCTTCAAATAATCCTGGTTTTAAGAGATTGCAATTAATTAACAAAGTTTGCTATCCTTTAACAAACGGTAGCATCTGATTTGTACTGGTTAACTTAATTAAATATACATAGCATGAAAACTATAAAATTTACATTTATGTTGTTTCTGGCAATTGCGAGCTTTGCTCCTTTTGCCGAAATAAAAGCACAATCTGTATCGGTAGCTGTTAACTTCAACACCTTCCAACAGGAGCTTAGCCCTTATGGCCGTTGGATGAATGATTCGAGATACGGGCAGGTTTGGATTTACAGCGATGCAGACTTTAAGCCTTATTATACTGATGGCCATTGGGAATACACCAATTACGGCTGGTCGTGGATATCTGATTACGACTGGGGCTGGGCACCTTTCCACTATGGCAGATGGGAAAATGATCCTTACAATGGATGGATGTGGATTCCTGGTTACGAGTGGGCATCTGCCTGGGTAAGCTGGAGCAGTGTTGATGATTACTATGGCTGGGCTCCGTTGGGATATGGTGTAAATATTAATGTATCCTTTGGTTCAATAGCACACGACCGATGGAACTTTATACCACGCAGTAATATTTGCGACCGTGATATATATCGCTACTGTGTTCCTTATGGCAGAAATAATAATTTCAGAAATGCGGTAGTGATAAATAACTATTATAATGGACGGGATGGCGTTGGCAGGTATGAAAGAGGACCAGAAAGAAGGGAAGCAGAACGTTATACAAATAACCGTATTGAAGAAAGAAGGGTTGATCATAATGACAGAAGCTGGAGCCATGGTAATGTAAGGAACACCAATAGTAACGGCAGAAGAGACGGCAATGCTTTTAACAGAGGAAATAATAATAATGATAACAATGGAAATGGCCGTCGCAGAAACGAAGCTAATTCAAATGGTAATCCTTCAAGACAGGCAGATCAGGCAAACAGGAGGTCTGATAATAATAATGACAACCGCACCTACAGGAGGCGAAATAATGACGGCACCCAACAAAATAACGGTACAGGCAATGATAATAATCCCCGCAGGAGAGATATGAATCAGAACAGGGATAATAACAATACTACTACTCCGCCGGTGATTGAAAACAGGAGGCCGCAACGGGACGTAAATACAGTGCCACAAACCAACGGCAATAATAACCCCGGCCGCACGCCTGATGAAAACCGGCGGAACAGAAGCAACGACCAGCAAAATAATAACCCGCAAAGACAGCAGGCAGAACGGCCCGTGCCTCAGCCACAACAAAGGCCACAGTACGAAAGACAGGCACCTGCAACAGAACAAAGAAGAATGGAACGCAGAGCCGAACCGAACAACGGAAACCAGGGTACATCTGATAACACACAGCGTGGAGGTGGAAACGGTAGAGGCAGGCGTGGTTAAATAAAAGAATAATTACGAACCCCTATGTAAATGGCTCTGCCTTATACATAACGCCAGTCATTTTGAAAAAAATGCTGGCGTATTTTTTTGTTTAACCCGGATTTTGCAGATGAAATCGTAGCGAGGGTTTCAAATACAAAACAGACAAGGATTTCAGGTTATTTTTTGGATGAAAGAATAGTGAACTATTTTGAATTCAAAAAATGTTCTGAAAGGCTTGGCTAGGAAGGATTTGGAAGCCACAGTAGATTTAACTGCAAAATCCGGGTTTAAAAATCAACAGGGAGTTCAGGTGATAATTGTTTTTCTTTGCACAATCATGGCTTTATACTTTACTTCTTTAAACTCGGGCAGCAACGGTAACTGTTATTATGTAGGTACTAAAACAGACGCTGTACTTATTGATGTGGGCCTCTCCTGCCGGGAAACGGAAAAACGCATGCAGAAGCTTGGCCTGCACATGAAGACAGTAAAAGCCATTTTTGTATCGCATGAACATGGTGATCATATAAAAGGAGTTTCCACGCTGGCAAACAAATACAACCTACCGGTTTATATCACTTCTAAAACGGCTAAACATGGGCCCAGGCTTATCAGCCATATCAGCAAAACCTTTATTGCTAATAAGTCGGTTATAATCGGCGAGCTGGTTATCAACCCTTTTTTAAAAAGCCATGATGCTGCCGATCCGCATAGTTTTACAATAAGTTATAATGGAATTACGGTTGGTGTATTTACCGATATTGGAAATGTATGTTCAGAAGTGATCAGACATTTTAAACTGTGCCATGCCGTTTTTTTAGAATCGAATTATGATGCTGAAATGCTTGAAAATGGCAGGTACCCAATTCACCTCAAGAACCGCATACGTGGTGGCGAGGGGCATCTATCTAATAAAGAAGCACTTGATCTTTTTAATAATCACCGCCCTCCTTTCTTATCTCATTTGCTGCTTTCGCATTTATCTAAAGAAAATAATTCGCCCGAAATGGTGGAAGGATTATTTAAGCAACATGCAGATGGCGTTCAAATTATAATTGCATCACGCTACCAGGCAACCGGTATTTTTTCTGTGGATCTGAATATCAACAGTGAAATACCAGCTATGATCTGTAAACCTGTGCAAATGGCTTTATTTGAATAGCAATAATAATCCATTACCGAAATCCTTAAAACTAATAATCTCCTTAACTGTGAGTCCGGCGTATCTTTGTAATGAATTAAAAAGCTGGTTATGGAGTTTATAGATTACTACAAAGTTTTAGGTATTGATAAAAGTGCTAAGGAAGACGATATAAAAAAAGCATACCGCAAATTAGCCAGAAAACTGCATCCCGATCTCAATCCAAACGATAAAGAAGCACATCATAAATTTCAGCAGATAAATGAAGCCAATGAAGTTTTAAGCGACCCGCTAAAGCGAAAAAAGTATGATACATACGGCAAGGACTGGCAGCATGCCGACCAGTTTGAACAGCAACAAAAATCAAGAGCACAACAGCAAAATACCGGTGGGCAGCAGTATTACGATGGCGGCGAAGGCGGAGACTTCTCCAGTTTTTTTGATTCTATGTTTGGAGGTGGAGGCAGCCGCAACAGGCAGACCAAATTTCGTGGACAGGATTATAATGCAGAACTTAAATTAAACCTGACCGATGCATTGCTCACTCACCAGCAAACGCTCACGGTAAATGGTAAAAACATCCGCATAACCATACCTGCCGGTATTGAGAACGGGCAGATAATTAAACTAAAAGGCTACGGTGCACCGGGTGTAAATGGCGGCCCGGCCGGCGACCTGTACATCACGTTTGTAATTGCGCCGCATCCAGCTTATAAACGTTCGGGAAATGATCTTTTTACAATAGTTAAAATAGATTTATATACCGCATTACTTGGCGGCGAAACAACCATTGAAACACTAACCGGAAAAGTAAAACTAACCGTAAAGCCCGAAACACAGCCTGGTGCTAAAATACGTTTGAAGGGTAAAGGCTTTCCGGTGTATAAGAAAGATGGTGAAACCGGTGACCTGTATATAACGTATGAAGTTGAACTACCTACCAACCTTACCGAAGAACAAAAGAAACTTTTTACTGAATTAAGCAAGCTTAAATAATTCATATCATGCAAACAGAAAAAATGATTATTGTGAATGAATTTTGTGTTCATCATAATATTGAGTTCAGTTTTATAAGTGCCTTGCAGCAATCGGGACTGATAGAAATAACGCAGGCTGAAGAAAAATGGTATGTGCAGGAGAGCCAGTTACCACAATTAGAAAAAATGGTGCGGCTTTATTATGAGATGGATATAAATCTGGAAGGCATAGAAACCATTACTTATTTACTAAGCCGGATGAATGAAATGCAGCATGATATTATGCAGTTGAAAAACAGGCTTGGTATTTATGAAGAAGATAAACAGGCGTAGCTGCAATGATCATTCCACAAACTTTCGCCCCTTTGCCATTGCCAGAAAAACGATGGCAGTTACAAACCCCATAATAATAAATCCTACTATCCACAAGGCTTTTTCTCCATCTTTTACTATTTTATTTTTTGCAACATATACAATGCCCAAAATACGGTAAGCCAGGCTGCCAAAGGCCATCAGCATTCCCGAAATGATCACAGAAGGGTTAAAAATTCTGGTCAGGAACTCAAATGGGTTTGGATGTTGTTGGTCAAACTCATTCACGTGCATGGCAAATCCAAAAATTGCCTGCAGGTAAAAAACAAGAAAAACGATCATTGCAATTACAGATACTATAAAAAGAAAAAGGAAAGTATTATATTTAGTCATGGTTTTTTATTTAAATCTACAAATTGTTTCTGAAAAAAAGAATATCAGGTTTTGTATTTTTACATCGTTAGGGTGTCAGGCTGAGCCTGTTGGAGCCGGTATAATGTGATTGCAACCCGCCTTCGACAGGCTAAAGGCTGACAGCTTTTTAAAATGAAACACTGCAAAATTTCAGATTTAGTGTAACCAAACTCTTTTTATGAAATTAAAATACCTGCAATTGCTTTTTATGCTGATGCTTTTACATGCAGCTGTAAAAGCACAAACACCTAAGACCGATTCTGTTCAAGTTGCCAAAACATTACATGAGCTGTTGCTTATTTGCCGCTCGGTTGATTTTGCCGATCCCAAAGTAAAGCAGCTCGGCAGTTTTTATAAAGCAGCTCCATACATTGTTTACCGTGGCGACGATAAAACAAGAGCCTGGAAAGTTATGTCGGACTATACAAAAGACTATGATAAGAAAGGTGTTGATGATGTTTGCGAACGCATAAACAGAACTGCCAATCAGGACAGCAGCGGCTATAAAATCATTAATTACTTCACCGAAAAAGAATCAGAAGGAATCTGGCATGTGTTAACAGTTAGCTATAAAAGGAAAGGAGTAGAAAAAATAGCCGCCTTTGCATTTTTAAGAATTGGTAACCGGTTTGGACTCGGCGATATTGACTAATAAAAACCTCATTCAATACCTTCAACCAGATAAGCTGTATTATTTATTTCAGCAGTCTCCCCTACTTTTAATCCCATCAACTTTTGCCCCAGCGGCGATTGAGGCGAAAGCGCAATAACAGCAACATCATCAACCACTGCCCTGCCCAATGCCACACTCATAAATAAGTAACCACGGTTTGTTTTAATAAGGCTGCCGTTTAAAATGGTATCTGCATGTATGTGCAGATTTATTTTTTCCAAGGCAGCCTGCTGGGTTAAAACCACCTGCAACTGTACACGTTTATTAGCCTGCTCTATCTGCAGCATGGCCAATGCTGTTTCATGCTTATCGCCTGCTGTGCTTTTAGTTTCATTAGCGCCGCTTTCTTTCAGGTCGTCAAGTACCTTTTGCAGCATGGCAACCTTATCATGTATTACCTGTAGGTAATGATTGTATATCTTTTGTTTCTGTATCATGCTTATCACTTATAAAAATAATCAATCAACTTTACAAATAATTTTTAAGCACTCAGCATTTCAGTTTACATTTAGCAACCAAATAATTGTTTATGGGTAACTTTGCTGTTGTTATACTATTTACCTGCCTTGTTTTAGCAAGCTGTAATCAAACCGGTACGTATAATCCCACAAGCAAAAATCAAAGGGATACCGGCGGCAGGGCTCTATCAAAAATAGACAGTTTAAAATCTTTACGCTCTAAGCCCCCAACATACAACAAGAGAGATCTTCAGCTTTTTTGCAACACCGAAATAACCCCGTACTGTGTATTACTTCCCTTACAGGAATTTAAAGAAGATTTTAACAATCCATCCTTCATAAAAGCAAAACATAAATTTGTACTTAAAAATGATACCGCGGCATTTAGCAGTATTGAAGTTCAGGCCTTCACCATTGATAAGAAAAATAATTACAACACAAAGCTGTTTTATCAACGTGATAAGAACGATGTGGAGCAAGGCGGCCTGGGCATTGATACTTCCTATATTGATGAAGTAAAACACTTTTATTTAATAAAAGGATATCTCCCAAACTACATGAATATGCGCTTTGTGCAGGTAAACTGGATACTGAAGGACCGTATAGCCATTTACTTTAACTATTATGATAAAGATGAAGCTTTGTGGATGGACTGGATTAATGCAATAATCAGCCGTGGCGTAGTACATAGTGATTAACAATAAATATTTATTGCAGTTTGATTCATTTACTTTTGCCGCAAATAAAGTAACGATGAAAGTAGAAGAACAACTGGCCATACGCAGCGGAAACCGATGTGAACTTTGCAAAGCCACTGAAGGCTTAAAATTGTATGAGGTACCTCCGCAAAGCGGCCTCTCTGCCGATACCAGTATTTTAATATGCCCCAAATGCATGGCCCAGCTTGATAAGAAAGAAGAACTGCACAGCAATCACTGGAAATGTTTAAGTGAAAGCATGTGGAGCGAATTTGCTCCTGTACAGGTAACTGCCTGGCGCATGTTAAACCGCCTGCGTAACGAAAGCTGGGCCAGCGAAAACCTGGATATGCTTTACCTCACCGACGAAAACCTCGCCTGGGCCAAAGCTACCGGGGATCACGAAAATGATGGCAGTGTGGATTTACATAAAGACAGTAACGGCCATACCCTGCAAAACGGCGACTCCGTAGTGCTAATAAAATCACTGGATGTAAAAGGCTCTACCCTCACCGCAAAACTGGGCACCGTGGTAAAGAATATACGCCTGGTAGATGATAATACCGAACAGATAGAAGGTAAGGTGGAAGGACAACAGATCGTTATTCTTACCAAATATGTAAGGAAGCAACAGGGTTAAATCTGCTTTAAAAGAAATAATACCCTGCACATTTTTATTCACTTACATTACGTAGTTCAACCATCACCATGAACGAACAGTTTGATCTTTTAATTGACAGTTACCTCAGTGATCAAATCGGCATAGCCCCCGCTTTTCTTACTCAAAAACTATCAGACGGGCTGCAGCAAAATATTAAAAAGTTGCAGCAGAATGAAATGATGACCGCAGCCGGCATTGGCAACCATGCCATAAAAGATGCAAATCAACAAATGCGCAGCGATAAAATTTACTGGCTTGATAAAAAGCACGGCAATACTTTTGAAAACGAATTTTTGCAACATGCCGAAAACTTTATAGAGCGCCTCAACAGTACCTGCTATGCAGGCATTAATGCTTACGAGTTTCATTATGCCGTTTACGAAGAGGGCAGTTTTTACAAACGCCACAAAGACCAGTTTAAAAATAACGACAACCGTAAATTCTCCCTTATTACTTATTTAAACAACAACTGGCAGGAGGCTGATGGCGGGCAGTTACAGGTTTACCGGGATGATACGATGCAGCAAATACAACCCCATGCACAAACTGCTGTACTTTTTAAAAGCAACGAAACCGAACACGAAGTAATAAAAGCCAACCGCAGCAGAATGAGCATTACTGGCTGGTTAAAGGTTGTATAAATATCTTTATCGGCAAAGCCGCAGTCTTAGCCGGGCACAAATCCTTTTAAAGATCATCGTTATTTCCTAATTTTGACACGGATAATTTTTATTTCACAATAAGCTGCAAAACAAACATTTTGGAATTCGGAGATATTTTATTCCTGCTTATCCTGGGCTGTCTATTATTCCTGGTTATCGGTTTCATTTCGCCAAAAATAAGTCTGTTTTGGTACCGACATGAAAGAACCAGGAAAAAATCTGCACAGGTCTATGGTCTCTTTCTGATAACTTTCATAATAATATTAGGGCTCTGGCTTACTGCTTAGTTTACAAAGCATTGCCGGGATTGAGTTTTTTTTACCCTAGTTTATGTCTCAGGAGTTCGTATATTTTTTTCCCCGTCAGGGTTTTCTTTGTCCGGCCAATTTGGGGCGGCATAAGATCCATGCTTGGAAAAGAGCCTGCCCTTGCATACCACTACGCTTAAAAACCTATATAAGCATATTATGCAAAAGGAGTAAAATACCTTACAAAATCACTTTCATAAAAGAAGTGCTGTCTACTCTTCCTTTGGCAACTGCTCATTCAGTTTTAACTCATCAATATCTATTTCCCTTTCAATCTGTTTAATGGCTGTATCGCTATAGTCGCCGTCTTTGTGCAGCTTTATCAGCAGATCACGCTGAAATTTATTGATCTCAACTTTTGCAATAAGGGAGTTATCGGGCTCGGGCAGCTTCACTTCGTAGTTAAAATATTTTGCTCTTTTGTGTAACTGAATTTCTTTTGTGAGTTTACGTATCTGCTGTTCGTATTTATTTTTAAGTTGTTGCTGCAGTTTATTATCGCCCTGCACCGGAAATTCATGTTCAATATAATGCAATGTACTGTTGGCGAGGTATAACTGCAGTTCCCGCTGCTCTTCATCCGTATTATCTTCTGATTTTATTTGCAACCACTTTACCAAAAAAGGCAGAGTAAGGCCCTGTACTACCAACGTTACAAAAATTACAACAAAGGCTAAAAATATAATGGACGACCGTTTGGGAAATGCATTGCCATTATCCAGAACCAATGGTAATGCCAGTGCAGCAGCCAGTGAAATTACGCCACGGGTACCTGTCCAGGCAACTACCATTACATTTTTCCAGGTGTTAGTTGTATCGGTATAAATTCCGGCAGTAACTTTTTGTTTTTTATTTTGCTGAAAAAAATTTAACCAACTGGCACCGCCAAATACCCAAATGATGCGTACAATAATAGTAACCAAACTGATGATTAAACCGTAACCCAGTATTGTTGAAAAGGGATAGCGTCCCAGGTCTTTAATGATTGATGGCAATTGCAGGCCTATGAGAATAAAAATAAAGCCGTTCAGTAAAAATATGATGGTATCCCAAACTACCCTCGTTCTCATTCTTGCCTGCGAGGCAAATATTTCGGGCGACTTACGGGATATTACGAGCCCGGCAGTTACTACTGCCAGCACACCCGACATGTGAAAATGTTCGGCAGCCAGGTAGGCCACAAAGGGTGCCAGCAATGTTAAACTGGTTTCAACAAGCGGGTTATTTTCAATTTTTTTATGTGCATTTACAAACAAAAAGCCGGTTACAAAACCAATTAAAATACCAACCGAAGCCACCAGTAAAAACTGAACGCCTGCCTGCCAGAAAACAAAGGAACCTGTGGTAACCGCAAGTACAGCATATCGGTAAGCAATAAGAGCCGATGCATCGTTAACCAGGCTCTCTCCTTCCAGTATGGTAATTACTTTTTTATTGAGTCCAAGCCCTTTTATAATGCCTGAAGCGGCCACCGCATCGGGCGGAGAAACAACTGCACCCAGTACAAATGCAAGTTGCCAGGTAAAACCGGGTATCAGGTAATGCGCCGTAATGGCTACGGCAAGGGTTGTAAAAAAAACAAGTGTTATTGCCAGGGCTGATATGGGCCTGATAGATATTTTAAATTCCAGCCAGGATGTTTTGGAAGCTGCATCATACAGCAAAGGTGGCAGCATGATGACGAAAACAACTTCGGGGTCAAGCTCCAGGTTGGGTAATTGGGGTATAAAGCCAATGATCAAACCTGCAAAAACCAATATTACCGGAAAAGGCAGTTTTCTTTTATTGACTATCGCTGTTAAACTGATAAGGATAGCCATTATGAAAATAACTATTTTAAATTTTTCCATACAATCTCAATCTACGATTAAACTGATTAACAGCGTTTCATAAGTATAGCTGCTACTTTTGACTATGTGAAAATTAAATTTTTAAGCCCCTTCTTTCAAAGGGGCTTAAATCCAAAACTAACAGCAGGATAAATCACTGCTGAATCGTTGATTCAGCTATATAAAGTTGATTTTTTTTTAAGTAGAATGGGGATAGAATTTTTGGAACTGTTTATATATTTCACGCTTTTATTGCTGTGAGATTGCCGGGAATATTAAAGACGCTAAAAAACCGGGGTATCGCTACAATACCTTTTCCAGTATCATAAACTCAAGTGTTTGAAGGTGCTTACCGGTAATCGCATCTTCTGTAAAAGGTTTTCGTTTGCCGGTATCAAAATATCCATGCCGCTTATACCAATTAATTAATTCATTGCGGACAGAAATGACCGACATGTAAATTGCAGTACAGTTTACATGCAACGCATATTCTTCAGCAGCCTGCAATAATTTTTTTCCAATGCCCCCGCCCTGTAACAGCGGCGAAACACTGAACATGCCCAGGTATATTTTACTGCCATGCTGTTGAAGATTTACACAACCTGTAATTGTTTCTTCCTCTTTATAAATTAGAACTACACTGCCGGACTGTTCAATCGCTTCAAGTACCATCGCCTCGTTGGTACGGGTTTCGCCACTGATTAGCCCGGCTTCCGTTGTCCAGCCCTGCTTAGAGCTTTCGCCCCGGTAGGCAGCATTAAGCAGATACTTAATGGCAGTAACATTTACCGTAGTTGCAAAATTTATATTTGGGTTTGAGAATGAAATCATGATGGTTCCGAAACCAATATTTTAATGTGACTTTTTTATTTGAGAGAGTTTACCAAATTTTAATCTTCCTGCAAATATAGCCCGTGGATTAAAAAATCTGGCATTATTTTTAGTGCATTAGAGTGAATAGATTTCTCTTACCAAACAATAAAACATGAAAGCAATTATCTTATCAGCCATGCTGTTTTTAGCAAGCTGCAGTGCCAGTCACATGTACGAAGGAACATACCGTGTTGCATCCGTTAAAAAATTACCCCGTGGTCAGGAATACGTAAAACTGGAAGGCATTAATAAGGAAATACTGTTACCCACCGATACCTTAAAGCGTGGCGATCTGGTATATTTTGTGCAGCATAAAAAATTCAGGTAAAGAATTATGCAATATTTTTTTCTGTAGCTATCTGCCAGTGAGAAGGCAGAATTTTTCATTCTCCACAGTGCTTTATGTTGGGGTCCATTCTAAACAAAGGATTTTTTCACACGGGTTATAAATTATACTGTTTTACAGTTGGCGCAGAATATAATCCTACACAAAATAGTTACATCAGGATAGAAGGCTGACAATTGCAGATGAAAAAAAATTGGAGAATATTCAGGTGGAATGGAAAGAGCAGGTTAACGAGGCTGGAACTTTTATTAAACCTGGGTATATCTTTTTCTTACAAATAATATCGTCTTAACTTCTTATTAAGACAGAAAAGCAAAGATTTTTTTATTTTTACGTTGTTTAAAAATTATTTATACATGTACCAAAAATTTACTTTTTTTATAGCTCTCTGCTTTATTGTTTTGTTTGCAGCAGCACAAACCCCAAAAACGATTGCAGCGCCGGTGGTCAGGCCTGTTTACAATTTTAAAACAGTGAACCCCAAACTGCAGTATGTTTTTATTGAGGATAAACCTGGTAAAGATCATCCCCGGGATGGTGATGATGTAATGATGCGGATGATAGCTATTTGCAACAACAGGTTTATGTACAACAGTGCACAGACAAACAAAGGAAAGCCTGCTCCGTTTAGCATAAGTAAGCCTGCTTTTACAGGCGATATTGCAGATGTACTTATGATGATGACGCCCGGCGACAGTGTTATTTGCCTGGTAGATGCACAATCTATGTTTACTTATACGAAAAAAAAGATGCCGGATTATATTAAGCCGGGAGATAAAATACAATACAACATCAGGCTGGTTTCTATAAAAACTAAAGAAGAAAAGGAAAAAGAGCAGCAAGCCGCAATGGCAAAATTTATGCAGGAAGAGCAGGCAAAGCAAAGTGCCGGAGCTGGTAATCTGCTGGCTGCAGATGATAAAGCTTTGCAGGAGTATTTCAGTCAAAAACATATTGCACCCATAAAAACAAAATCGGGCCTATATTACAGCATACAAAAAGAAGGTGGCGGCTCATTAGCAACAGTGGGCGACACGGTTGTTATGAATTACAGTGGTAACCTGATTGATGGCACCATGTTTGACAGTAATATGGATAGTGCCTTTATGCATGTGCAACCCTTAACTTTTGTACTGGGCACCGGCCGTGTAATAAAAGGATGGGATGAAGGAATCGGCTATTTAAAACCAGGATCAAAAGCTACTTTTTATATTCCGTCTTCGCTGGCATACGGCACCCAAAGCCGGCCGGGCAATGCGGCAAACCCAAAAGGGATACCGGCAAATTCTGTTTTAATATTTGATGTGGAGCTGGTTACCATTAAGCATCCGGTAAAGCAGTAGCTACTACTTGTCGTTTATTATTCAGGTACTTAACCAGAGAAAATTATAATTTTATTTGATTCAGTATATTCCATTGCTCCCTGGTAATGGAATATATATAATCCAGTTTGGAAGGTTCACCAAAATAAGCAGTTTCAGCTTCGCCTGTTTTAATTGCTCCAAAACGTTCAATAGAAATTTGAGACCGCTTATTAACGGCACCAATATAAAATGTTACTGTTTCAACATACTGAAAAATATGATCTAGCATCAGCCGTTTTAAGGCATAATTATAGCCCCTACCCCAATGGCTGTATTTAAAAAAAGTGTACCCTATTGATATGCTGTTAGTATCAGGTTTATAATCACTATAACGTGAACTTCCAATCACTTCTTTTGTCGCGGCATCACTTACCAGTAATGCACCACCTGATTGCATGGCACCGATGAAATAATTTTGAAAATCCTTTAGCTGCCACCTGTATTTATTAGGATGCTGTTCCCATATTAAAGGGTCAGATGCAGCCTGGTAAAGATCTTCAAAATCAGCTTGTAGTAATGGCCTGGCAGTTACCATACCGTTTTGTAAAAAAGGTTGAACGTTAATTGCAGGGTTTTGCAAAATAAAAAATATTTAAAGTGGATATTACAAAACTAAAAATTACGGCAATTTTAATAAAAAAAACTAACTTATTCTTTTATAGTGACCCAGGTATAATCAATGCCTATACGTTTTACCAGTTCATAAAATATTTTTGCATTAACCGGGTGTAACCGAACACAACCATGCGATGCTTTGGTACCCAGTTTTTTAAAATTTCCGGTTGTGGTACCATGTATTGCATAACCCCCACGTATAAAAACAGCATAAGGCATATTGCCAAGCCCCATGTAATTGCCACCCGGAAATTTTTTGGATTTGTATTTGGTAAACAGCGGCCCACTGGGCCTTACACTCATATCAGGCGTTTCAAATTCTGGCATACCGGTACTTACAGCAAAACTGTCTATCAGAGAACCATCCAGGTATAAATAAAGCGTTTGGGTTGATTTTATAACTTCTGCAAAAACCAGGCATTCTTTTTCTTTGCAGCCGCTATGCTCAATTGCATGGTTTTTATTCAGGAAAGAATCCAATATTACCTGATTGGCTTTTATTGCTTCCAGTTCTTCGGGGCTGTACTTATCTGTTTTCTTCCATAGTTTAAGCAGTGTGTCAATTTGCTGCATAACAGCAATATCGCTGTGCCAGAGGCTATCGTATTTTTTAAGTAAAGAAAATGATGTGTCTGCTGCAGGGTTATACAACGAGGAATCAAAAATATTCTGAGTTTCTAATGTAGTATCCGTTGTCTGTTTTAAAATGGAGTCCTTAAATACCTTATAACTGAAATGATCCGGTAGTTTTTTTCTATCGGTTGTTTTGCATGACTGAAAAAGCATCATAATCAATATGACTCCTGTACTAAACTTGCCCAATTTTAAATACCGTAACATGATATTGGTTTAAAAGAATTGTAAACACAAAAACGATTGTTATTAACAATCCCGGTTTGAAGAATCCTATAGATTTCACGAATACAAATTAATTTGTTCATTTTCTCAAAACGGGAAATCAATATCAAATACAAATTTCTCCGGCTTAGGTAAAGGTTTGCGTGGCAGCATATCATTACGCATGGCAGTGTTGTACACAAATGCTGCAGCAATTACAGCAGCCTGTTGCAGGTCGGGTATGCTCAGGTGATCGTAAGTATCCATATTGCTGTGGTGAGTACGGGTTTCGTACTCAAGTGGGTCTTGTATAAACTGAAAGCCCGGTATGCCCACGGCATCAAAACTAAGATGATCGGTGCTGCCGGTATTGCTATTGGTTACACCACCTGCAGCACCCATGTCGGCAAAAGGCGCAAGCCATGCTCTGAAAATATCTCTTACTTCCGGGTTATTCTGTGTGTAAATTCCACGAATTTTTCCGCTGCCGTTATCAAGGTTATAGTAAGCAGATATGGTATTTTGTTCAGCAGACAGCTTCATGTTTTCGGGATTGCCAAAATGTTTTTTTACATAGCCAAAACTGCCAAAGAGGCCCTGCTCCTCTCCGCCCCACAATGCAATGCGGATGGTACGGCGTGGCTGTATGCCCAGTGTTTTAAAAATACGCATGGCTTCCAGCATTACAATACTACCTGCAGCGTTATCGGTAGCACCGGTGCCTCCGGCCCAACTGTCTAAGTGGCCGCCCAGCATTACTACCTGGCTTTTTAAAGCAGGGTCGGTACCGGGAATTTCGGCCACAAAATTGTAGCCGGTTAGATCTTTATCGTAAAAAGTATTCTGCATATTCATTTCCAGTTCTACTTTTTTATTGTCTTTAAGCAGTCGGGCCAGTTTTAAATAATCTTCTCTGCTTATTTTCATTTCCGGCAAGGTTGCTTCAAAGCCTTTGGCATAACCGGCCCCACCATCTACAAACACGGTACCATCAATTGAGCTGCGGCTGCTGTTCAATAAACCGGCTGCCCCTTTCTTTTCAAGGTACAACAGTGTATAATAATCTTTTTTAACAGAAGGTAAATACATATCAAGCATTTCACGGGTAAACATATAATCATCGGGCAGGTTATCCAGGCTGCTGTCGCCATAGCGTGTGGCAAAAGCTTTAAATGCATCGGGTATTGTTGATGAGCCTGGTTTTGGAAGTACTATTTTCCCTTTGAGTGCATCACCCAGTTTATCAATTGCGGCCGAATCAAAGCGTTCGAGTAATATCAGTTCTGCCTTTCCTGTTTTTCCGGCGCTTTTGCACCAAGGTACAGGATAGGCAATGATGTTTTCGTAATATGGAGCCCGCATAGCCAGTGAACCCACTTCATTACTCCAACCTTTGCCAAATTCGCCCCAGGCTTCACGGCCTGCATTTTGCAGTCCCCATTGCTTGCTGATTGTTGTAACCCAGTCCAATGCCCGGCTATAGCCCGGTGAGTTGGTAAGGCGTGGGCCACACACATCGGTAAGGTTGTGTGCTATCATGGCAATTTGTGAATTGGTCTTTTCTTCGTCTTTTATTTTTTGCATCATGGCCATATCCACGGTTTCCTGTGCAGCAGCCAAATTTACAAAAACAAATAAAAGCATGATGGAGGAGAGTAGTTTGTTCATTGCTATACTTTTTTAGACAAACAAAATAACCCAATATGCTGAGATCACAAAGTACTTATTGATAAAAGAAAAAAACCAACCATGGCTGTTTAACCTTTTGCCAATAATTTAATGTCTGATATTTCCAATACCTGTTTGGGGTAACCCATATTTACGGCATTGATCATCGCCTCGCCAATCTCCTGCATGGTGCATATACTTTTTGGAGAGAAGGCTTTGATAAGCTTTACAATTATAAAATAAATGGCTTTACCATTTTTTTGTCCGGGGCTTGCAAGGATAGCACCAGGGCGAAAATTATATTCATTTTTAAATGGCAGTGCTATCAGTGCATTTTCTGTTTTGCCTTTTACCCTTGCCCACATTATTCTACCTTTTTCAGAACTATCGGTTAAGCTGCCAGATACATAGCAAAAAACAATTTCTTTATTCTGCTCCAGCAATGCTTTTGCAAATACCAGTGTGGTATCATAGGTAATGTGATAGTACTTTTCTTCCTTCATACCTACAGAACTTATGCCTGCGCAATAAAAGCAGGCATCATAACCGGTGATGGCACCGGCAAAGTTATCCATCTGTGTAAAATCAGGAACCAGCAATTCTGTAAGTTTTGCATGCTTTATGGGCGATGGCCGACGATTGATGATCAGTACTTCCTGCACGGCATCATTTTGTAAACATTCAAGCAGTACACCTTCGCCTAACATGCCGGTGGCTCCTGTAACTATTACTTTCATGGTAAATTGTTTATTAAGTTAGACGAATGAGCGCTACCTATATTGTATGGTATATAAACTGTTTTATCATTTTTGTATAAACTGATCTATCCAGTGCATGATCTCCACTCCTTCTTCTCCGCTGCAGGGGTTTTCGGCATTGTCTAAAAAGTACTGAACTGCTTCTTCTATCATCGGTTGCTGCACATGCTGCAATGCATCAAATTCAAAAACGGTTGTTGCATTGCTGGTAACAAGTTCAATACCGCCGCCGTCAAAAAAACTGAAATGTAGTTTTCCCTTGCTGCCGATAATTTCGCAACGATCACTTTGTTCGGGTGCATTAAAGCACCAGACCCCGCTGAAAACAATACCATTTTCAAATAAAATATTTCCGGCTACCATATCATCGGCAGCATAGATGTCCGCCTGGTTGAGGGCCAAACCGATTATGTTTTTTGCAGGGCCGAAAATATGGTAAAGAATATCGAGCTGGTGTGGTGCCAGGTCGTGAAAGATACCGCCACCGGCGATGGCAGGATCAATACGCCAGGCAAGACTTTCATTGGCAAGCTGGGCATTAGTAAAAGCTATTTTGTATAATGATAATCTTACCAAATGCACATCGCCAATAGCTTTTGTATCAATTAAATCTTTTAGTTTTTTAAACAGCGGCCATTGCCTGCGGTAATGTGCTACTGTTAATTTTACATTTTTTGCTGCTGCGGCTTCGGCCATATTCTTCGCAGCAGCGTAATTAAATGCCATGGGTTTTTCAACATACACCGGTTTGCCTGCTTCAATGGCGGCGAGCGCATATTGCTCATGAGATGAAGGTGGTGTGGCAATATAGATGGCATTTACTTCGGGATCGTTGATAAGCTTATCAGCATCATCATACCAACGTGGTACATGGTGGCGTTTTGCATAGTCAGCAGCTTTATCTCCATTGCGGCGCATAACAGCTACCAATGAAGAGTTGGGCACTTTATTAAATGCCGGGCCGCTTTTAATTTCGGTTACATCACCACAGCCAATAATGCCCCAGTTGATTGTAGTTATTGATTGCATATAATTGTAAAATATTTTTGAATAATTTTTAAGCTATACAACCTTACAACCTTTCCTTAAAATCAAGTTTATGTTTCCGCAAAGTATCCAATGCAATATCATATCCTGCATCCGCATGTCGTATCACACCCATCCCCGGGTCGTTACGTAACACGCGGCTCAACCTTACAGCCGCTTCATCGGTACCATCGGCAACAATTACCATACCTGCATGTATGCTGTAACCCATACCTACACCGCCGCCATGATGTAAAGAAACCCAGGAAGCGCCGCCAGCAGTATTTACCAATGCATTTAAGACTGGCCAATCGGCAACAGCATCGCTGCCATCAAGCATGGCTTCGGTTTCACGGTTGGGAGATGCAACAGAACCTGTATCTAAATGATCACGACCAATTACAATCGGTGCTTTCACTTTTCCAGTTCTCACTAATTCATTAAAAGCAAGGCCGGCTTTTTCCCGATCACCCTGCCCTATCCAGCAAATGCGTGCTGGCAATCCCTGAAAGGCAATTTTTTCCTGCGCCAGTTTAAACCAACGCATCAGGCTTGCATTATCTGCAAATAATTCCATCATCACTTTATCTGTTACAGCAATATCTTGGGGATCGCCGCTGAGTGCAGCCCAGCGGAACGGACCCTTGCCTTCGCAAAAAAGCGGACGGATGTAGGCGGGAACAAAGCCGGGAAAATCGAATGTGCGGTTGATTGTTGGACGTTGACCGTTGATCGTTGGCAGCAATTCGGTATTCAATATTCCTTGTTCCTTGTTCAATATTTTTTCTTCATACTCCTTTGCTCGGGCACGAATATTATTTCCATAATCAAATGTAATGGCCCCTTTATCCATCAACAGCAACATCAACTGTACATGCAGGTACATACTTTCGTAACTGCGTTCAATATATTCCTCCGGATTTTTTTCTCTAAGTATATTTGCATGTTCATTGGTAATGTTATGTGGTATATATCCCACCAATGGATCATGTGCAGATGTCTGATCCGTCAATGTATCAGGAATGACATTTCTTTCGATTAATCTTTGCAATAAATCTATTGCATTGCATAACACGCCAATGCTGATGGCTTTTCCTTCGGCTTTATATTTTAAAGCTGCATCAATAGCTTTATCAATATCAGTATATTTTTCATCCAGGTATTTTGTTTCAATTCTTTTATCAATGCGCCACGCTTCTACTTCTGCAATCAGGGCAACCCCTTCATTCATGGTAATAGCCAGGGGTTGTGCGCCGCCCATACCACCAAGACCTGCTGTAACATTTAATGTGTGTTTTAAAGTTCCACCAAAATCCTTATTAGCTGCGGCTGCATAAGTTTCATAAGTGCCCTGCACAATACCTTGGCTGCCGATGTAAATCCAGCTACCGGCAGTCATCTGGCCGTACATCATCAGTCCTTTTTTTTCCAGCTCATCAAAATGTTTCCAGTTGGCCCAGTTAGGTACCAACTGACTGTTGCTGATAAGAACACGTGGAGCATCTTTATGCGTTTGCAAAATACCAACAGGTTTGCCACTTTGTATCAGCAACGATTCATCATTTTCTAAAACCTTTAAAGCTTTAATGATATTATCCAGCGCTTCAAAATTGCGGGCAGCTTTACCCCTGCCACCATAAACTATCAGGTCTTCAGGGCGTTCAGCAACTTCGGGATCGAGATTATTTAAAAGCATACGCAAGGCGGCTTCCTGTATCCAGCCTTTGCAGCTTATTTTACTGCCAATTGGGGTTTTGTATTTAACTGCGTCGTACTGTTTTGTTTTTGTATTCATATATTTACAAAAAAGGTATTTTTATATGGTTGAAAAGATTATGCAGCAAATTTAAACAATAGCTTGTATTCCTTTCCAAATTAATAGATTTATGCCGGTGTTTGATTATTAGTTCATTTTTAATATTTTTTTTATGAGTCTTCATATCAGTGCCCAAAAAGGCGAAATTGCAAAAATTGTTTTACTGGCCGGCGATCCTTTGCGTGCAAAACACATTGCAGAAAATATGTTACAGGATGCAAAGCAGGTTAACAACACCCGAAATGCCTTTTATTTTACCGGTACTTATAAAGGCGTGCCGGTTACAGTGGGTGCCAGCGGTATGGGTTGCCCTTCAATAGGCATCTATTCTTACGAGTTGTATAATGAGTATGGTGTGGAATGTATCATACGTATTGGTACTGCCGGTGCATACCAACCAACAACCAAAGTATATGATGTTGTAAATGCTGATAAAGCATTCAGCGAATCAACCTATGCAAGTGAAGCGTTTGGTTTTAACGCCGATCATATGGTACACCAAGGTGTGGCTTTTGATTTAATAAGCCAAACAGCAGCTAAATTAAACATGGCTGTTACAGCGACCAATATACATTCAAGCGATGTTTTTTACCGGAGTAAACCAGGTACGCCGCCGCTTGCTGCAAAAAATAATTGTATTTGTGTAGAGATGGAAGCTTTTGCTTTATTTGCCAATGCACAATATCTAAATAAAATGGCGGCAACAATCCTTACTATTTCAGATGTTATACCAACCCAGGAAGCCATGTCGGCCGACCAGCGCCAGAACTCATTGGATAATATGTCGAAATTGGCTTTGGAATCGGTAGTTGTGATCAGTGAAAATCTTTCCTGATAAAATCCACCGCCTTTAACATATCCTCATGTAATATTCTGTCGGCTGTATTAAAGCTTATTTCTTTACGGAATGCATTTACTACCTCTTCCAGCTTTGTTGATGTTTTTAGTGGCTTGCGAAATTCTAATGCCTGCACCGCATTCAGTAATTCTATAGCCAGTATTTTTTCTACATTATCCACTACCCTTTTACATTTGACAGCAGCATTGGCGCCCATGCTTACATGGTCTTCCTGGTTGTTGCTTGATGGGATGCTATCAACAGATGATGGCGTACACAATTGTTTGTTCTCACTAACAATGCCTGCGGCTGTGTATTGTGGAATCATCAATCCGGAATTTAGACCAGGGTTTGAAACCAGGAAGGCAGGCAATCCTCTTTGTCCGCTAATGAGCTGGTAAGTTCTTCTTTCTGAAATACTGCCCAGTTCTGCCATGGCAATTGCCAGAAAATCTAATGTTATAGCTAAAGGCTGGCCATGAAAATTTCCACCACTTACAATCATATCTTCATCCGGAAAAATATTGGGATTATCTGTTACTGAATTTACTTCCTTTATAAAAACGCTGAGGATATAATCAAAACTGTCTTTTGTTGCACCATGCACCTGTGGTATGCAGCGGAAAGAATAAGGATCCTGCACCTGC
Organism: Chitinophagales bacterium; assembly: GCA_038328115.1. Classification (GTDB taxonomy): domain Bacteria; phylum Bacteroidota; class Bacteroidia; order Chitinophagales; family Chitinophagaceae; genus Ferruginibacter. Next base: position 18,339 of record JBBQLS010000010.1, on the reverse strand, counting down.
GATTTTTTTGTTGCAGCAATTTCGCTGCCGCTTAATAACCAACGCATGGTTGCAGCTGTTTCAACCTGCCCGTTATGTGACCGTATGGCATGAATATTTTCGTGCAGTGGTTCTGTTGTACAATCAAATGCATCGTAACTGATAGCTGCAATGATATTGGCCCAATTAATTAAACGTTCGCACTGCACCAGGTTGTACATGCCATAAGCACTCATAAACTGGGTGCCGTTTATTAAAGCAAGTCCTTCTTTGCTTTTTAATTCAATAGGCTTCCAATCTAGTTTTTTAAGTGCTTCTGAAGCTGGCATTTTAATGCCTTGATGATAAACTTCGCCCAGGCCAATCAAAGGCAGGCTTAAATGACTAAGCGGTGCAAGATCGCCGGAAGCACCTAAAGACCCTTGTGTATAAATTACGGGTAGTATATCATTGTTGTACATATCCATCAGTCTTTCAACTGTATCAGTTTGCACGCCGGAGTAACCGTAGCTGAGCGATTTTATTTTAAAAGCAATCATCAGCTTAACAATATCCTTCGGCACTTCTTCTCCCATGCCACATGCGTGAGATTGTATCAGGTTTTTTTGCAGCTCCTGCAGTTGTGTTTTATCAATCTGTACATTTTGTAAAAAGCCAAAGCCGGTATTAATGCCGTAAAACAATTCATCAGAATTGGCCATCTTGTCATCCAGGTATTTGCGGCATCTGGTTATGCGGTCATGTGCATCGAAAGTTATGGAGACAAGCTGCCCATGCGCCAGTAAGTTCTTTATCTGCTGAAAATTAGTCGGGTTTTTATCTAACGGTAAATAGTTATAGCTCATTAAAATAATTGATTAGTTTGGGCAATCGTTAAAAACATATACTTGTACTACGTAGCTCTTAAGGCATTTTATGAAATAAATAAAAAAACTTGTTTATCTAGAAGAGCGAAGTAGTAACTTGGTCAAAAGTAACACAAAAACCGCTTTTAAATATGGGATTATTCGCCCTTGCCATAGCTCCTGGTATTGCTATTTGCCTTTTTATTTATTTTAAAGATAAATATAACCGGGAACCGCTTGGTTTATTGATTTTGAGTTTTTTTTTGGGAGTGCTTAGTATTATACCGGCAATAATTATACAACTTGCATTAACCAAACCGGTTAAGCTGTTAATGGGGCCGGGCATTTTTTACACAGCGTTTTTTTCGTACCTGATTGTTGCATTAAGTGAAGAGGGCAGCAAATTTTTAGCCCTTCGTTTTAGTGCCTACAGGCGTAAAGCATTTGATGATCCTTTTGACGGCATTGTATATGCTGTTGTGGTGAGTATGGGTTTTGCCACGCTTGAAAATATTATGTACGTAACTGATCACGGCATTGGTACCGGTATTTTACGTATGTTTTTATCGGTACCGGCACATGCCACATTTGGCGTGCTGATGGGCTACCATGTGGGGCTTGCCAAATTTGATCTGGCTAACAAACGGAGACATATGTTGCTTGCAATTTTCTGGCCGGTGCTTTTTCATGGTACTTTCGATTTCTTTCTATTTGTTGGGAATACCTGGATGCATTTTGCAGGAGCAGTGATCTCATTTATTGTTGCCGTAAAACTTTCATTAAAATTGATACGGAGAAAACAGGATATGTCGCAAAATTATTTTGTAAATATTGATACCATTAACAAACAAGGCCATGATGTTCTTTAAGTAAATTGCAACGCTATCCCGGCACAATAAAATTTGCCCACTAAGAGCACTAAGAAAATCTTTGCGTTCTTTGTTCCTAAGTGGGGTACCTTTCATATTATACTTTACTTAATACTAAAATCTATGAGGCATTTTTTTTCACGATTGTTTTTTGTGTTGGTGCTTTTTATCGCATCCATAATGGTATTAAAGGCACAAACCGTTAAACTGTTAAACTCAGGCAGTAAAGCATCTTTACGTGGCTTAAGCGTGGTAAGTGATAATGTGGTTTGGGTAAGCGGCAGTGGTGGTTCTGTTGGCCGCAGTATTGATGGCGGCGAAAACTGGGTATGGAAAACGGTGAAAGGTTTTGAGAAAACCGACTTCAGGGATATTGAAGCTTTTGATAAAAATACAGCTATCATCATGGGCATTGCATCACCGGCATACATTTTAAAAACAACCGATGGTGGCGAAAACTGGAAAATAGTATATGAAAATAAGGATACCAGCATGTTTATGGATGCCATGGAATTCTGGAATGAGCAAAGCGGTATTGTGATTGGCGACCCTATTGGCGATAAAATATTTATTGCCAGAACTTTTGATGGCGGCCAAAGCTGGCGTGGTATTCCTACTGCCAATATCCCAACAGCAGATAAAGGAGAAGCATTTTTTGCCAGCAGCGGTACCAATGTGCGTAAGCTTAGTAAAAGCGAAGCTGTTTTTGTAAGCGGCGGTTTACGTGCCAGGTTATTTATCAGGGATAAGAAAATTGACCTGCCCATTATACAGGGAAAAGAAAGTACCGGAGCTAATTCAATGGCTGTAAAAAATAAAAAATGTTTAATTGTTGTTGGTGGCGATTTTAATGCGAAAGATGATACAACCAAAAACTGTGTAATTACAATAGATGCTGGTGAAACCTTTGCTAAACCAGTTGTTGGGCCACATGGTTACCGCAGCTGTGTTGAATATCTTGGTAAAAAAAACTGGATTAGCTGCGGACTGAATGGTGTAGATTACAGCAGTGATGAAGGACAAAACTGGCTATGGATAAGTAAAGACAGTTTTCATGCGGTACGCAAGGCAAAGAAAGGGAAAGCTGTTTATTTTTCGGGCGGCGGCGGTAGAATTGGACAACTGGTTTGGGAATGATATTCAATAATGTATTTTCACTTCAATAAAAATTGCCACAGTTTAAATCTGTGGCAATTTTATTAGAAATATTTTCTGATTGATCCCTTAAGATGCTAATTGTGCTTCAGGCAATATTTTGCGGATATTTATCAACGCATACCTCATACGTCCCAGGGCTGTATTAATACTGATATTGGACAAATCTGCAATTTCCCGAAAGCTGAGGTTTGCGAAATGCCGTAAAATAATCATTTCTTTTTGATCCTGGGGCAGCTTATCAATGGCTTTCTTAATAGTATCGTTCGTTTCAATCTGCATCATCTTAACATCAGCAGCCGGTTCTGCAAAATTATTCACCTCGAAAAAATCATTGCCATCACTGGTTTTGATGGTGGGCGTACGTTTCACTTTCCTGAAATGATCCATACACATATTGTGTGCAATGCGTATTGTCCAGGAAAGGAATTTTCCATTTTCGATATAGGCACCTCTTTTCAGGCTTTCTATAACACGTATAAATACGTCTTGAAAAATATCCTCAGCCAGGTACTCGTCTTTAACCAGCATATAAATAGATGTGAATATTCTGGTTTTATGTCTGTTTACCAGGTATGAAAACGCATGTGAATCTCCATTCAGGTAAACTTGAATAAGTTGGTTTTCGTTCTGGCTGTTATAGGTTTTCATAAACATTGGGTTTAACGGGATTTTGATAACTCGAAAGTAGTGACATTATTGCCAACGGAATGCTTAAGTTGGCTGATGCGTTAAAATGAACGCCTGAACGGGAAAAAAATAGCACTGAGTTGGATAAAGATCAATTCTTAAAAGCAAAATATACTGCTCCCGCTATTAATGCAAAGCTTACCAGGTATTTCCAGTGAAAGGCTTCTTTTAAATACAATACGGCAAAACCACCAGCATAATTTTTAACTGAGAACCAGGAAGGCCGTTTACATAATCAAGGCGCTTGGCCGGTGCCATCAGCATATATCAAACAAGGTAATACCCCAGCTAATCAGTATCGCTTTCTATAAAGGCAGACTGGTATTTTTAAATTACCCTATCAGGCAGCGGTCATAAAAATATTGGAGGCTGTGCGGAGGAAGATGCTGCGTATCATGTGAATTACTCAAATTTATTTTTGACAGGATTTTGACGGGTATCGAAAATTTGAAGTAGTTCGATATGGTCTTTGAATACTTCAAAGTATAGCATATTGTGTTTTGTTATCAGAATCTTTCTTATAAATAAATATCTTGAAGACTTTCTTGCGAGTGTTGGATTAGCGGCAATCGTATCGATTTTTTCATAAAACCTGCGGAGGAATTTTTTTGCAACAGCTTTAGACCATTTCATTTCCAGATAAAAAATAATGGTATCTAACCCGTTCAAAAGATCTTTAGAAAAAATTACTTTGTAAGCCATTTTGAGAAATGCTCCTTTACTTCTTCATAAGTATGGTACTCTCCATTTTTTATTTGTGCCCTGGCAGATTCAATTGCCGCCCACTGGGCTTCTGTTAACTCATCATCTTCAATATGCGGAGCTGTCTTATACTCTACCGCATCTTCATAAAGCATTTGCAAAGCTGCTTCATCATCCATTTCATCAATCAGGTTATGTATTTTTTGTTTGATTTCCGCTTTGCTCATAAAACTAATTTCCATAAAGTTAACCAATTTTACAAAATAACAAAGTCCGGCTTAAAGCCAGACTTTGTTATTTTACTTGCCGGATTTCTTTTAAAACTACGACCGGTTTCGCCCAAAAATAATATTAATCAATGCAAGCAGCACAATAGCGCCAATGGCCGCAGTTAAAACATAATTAAGCCATCCTGTACCGGTGTTGATATGTACACCTAATTTTGGTAAAAGCCAGTAGCCAATAAAGCCACCAACAATACCAACAAGAATATTGCCTATTAATCCAAGGCCACCACCCTGGAAAACCATACCAGCCAGCCAGCCGGCTAAAGCTCCTAAAACAAGAATGATGATGATTGATTGACCGTCCATGTTAGTTTGTTTTAAATGTTAAGAATATCGTTAAAGATTAATGAATTTACTATTTTCAAATATCAAGCCAAATAGAAAACACTCTTTAAAGATACCCTTTAATAAAACAAAAGAGAAACAATTTAAAAAAAACTGTTCGGTTAATTCAGACTTCTGAAATCAACCGGCACCAGTTTACTAACACCTGGCTCCTGCATGGTTACGCCGTAAATTACATCCACAGCGCTCATGGTCATTTTATTATGGGTAACAATTATGAACTGGCTGTTCTCACTGAATTTTTTGATCATTTGCGTAAACTTACCTACGTTGGCATCATCCAGCGGCGCATCAACCTCATCCAGAATACAGAATGGTGCAGGTTTTATAAGGTAGATTGCAAAAAGCAAAGCAGTTGCAGTCAATGTTTTTTCTCCACCACTTAACTGGCCGATAGATGAAGGGCGTTTGCCTTTTGGTTTGGCTATAATATCAATACCGGTTTCGGCTAAATTTTCGGGATCAACCATAATCATGTCTGCCGTATCATCCTCGGTAAACAATGCCTGAAAAACTTTCTGGAAATTTTCTCTTACCTTATTGAATGTATCCAGGAACTGCTGGTTGGCAGTTGCTTCCACTTCCTGTATAGTAAGCATCAGGCTTTCCCTTGCCGTTACCAGGTCGTTCTTTTGTTCAAGAATGAAGTCGTAACGCTTCTTCATTTCAGTGTAGGCCTCAATGGCTGTTGGGTTTATCTCACCAATATTTTCCAAACGTTTCCGCTGCCTTTCGTTCTTCTCACGCAGTTCTTCTAAGGGCGTATCGGTTGTACGGGGTTCGTCAATAATCACATCCAGGTCAACCTTAAACTCCACATTCAAACGCTCTTTCATGCCTGCCAGTTGCAGTTTAAGATCGCTGAGCCTGTCTTTTATTTCACTAAGCAAGGTATCAATACCTTCTTTTGATTTTAGCTTGCTTTTTATTTCATTTTCTTTTCCCGTTAAAGCATTACGCAGGTTATAATACACCTGATCAGCTTCGTTCAATGCTTTTTCTTCTGTTTCTTTATTATGCAACATGCTAATCACCATCGTCTCCAGTTCTTTTAACTGGCTGGCAGTTTCTGTAATGCTGGCAGATGCTTCCGTGAGTTGCGCTGTACTGCTTTCAATCTGAAGTGTAAGGTCGTTAAGCTGGTTTGTTTTAAACTCAAATTCCTGCTTAAGCGAAACCACTTTGCTTTGCTGTTTGGTAAACTGCAGGTTGCTGTCGTTAAAAATTATAGTTGCGTTATTATAATCCTGCTCAGCCAACGCATAATCCTGTTCTATCAACTGCATTTTTTCCGTCAACTCTTTAATCTGGGTATTAAACTGGTTTAACGTTTCACGGGTGCTTGCAATATCTGTATGATTCGTCTCCAGTTGCCTTTCCAGTTCGGTTATTCTTCTAGCACTGGTCTCTTCCAGGTGTGTAAGGTTCTCAATTTTATTTTGTAAAGAAAAAACATGATTGGTTAAATTATTAATATCATGTTGCGTTTGCTTGATGGCATTTTCTTTTAACTGCTCATTAAACGCAATCACTTCGTTGTGATGCTCCTGGATGGTTGCTTTCAATGCTGTAACAACTATTTCCTGCGCAACAATCTCTTCAATTAACTTTTCCAGGTTTTTTGCACGGCCTATTTTCTTACCTTCAAATAAACCAACGCTGCCACCGGTAAGTGAATATTTGCCTTTTACATATTTACCGGTTTTTTCCAGCACCACAGCTCCGTTACTATTACGTAATGCGTCTTCATTCTCTGCAATAAAAACATTGCCCAGCAGGTATTTGGCAAGATTGGCATATTTGCTGTCAATCTCCACCACGCTTAATGCAGGTATGGTTCCCTCAGGTTGAGCATGACTTTCAAAACCGGTAAACTTATCCTGCAAAAAGAAATTGGCTTTACCTTTTTTATTATCATCCAGCAAATGAACAGCCTGTAAACCTTCTTCTAAATTATTAACTACATAATAGTTCAGGTACGGTTCCAATACATTCTCAACAGCTGCACGGTATTCTTCCTTAACATAAATGATGTCGCTTAACAAAGGTGCGGTATGATTCCAATTTGGATTATTGTGTAAAAATTTTACACTTTCCGGGTAACCTTCCATCGAATCGATCAGGCTCTTCAGCAGATCATGTTCATTTTTCTTACTGTCTAATGTACGGCTTTCGGTTGCCAGTTCATTACGCAGGCTCTCCATCTTATTCTGCGTTTGCAAAATTTGTTCCTTGGTAAACTCGTGATGATCCTGCAATTGCTGCAGGTCGGTTTTCTTTTGTTCCAGTTCAGTTTCTTTCTGTTTCTTCTCAGGTTCCAGTTGTTGTAACTGCTGCTGGCGTTGTGTTTTCTCTTCCTGTATCTGGGTTACAGTTCTTTGTAAATTTTGTATAGATGTATCGGCAATGGCCACTTTTTTTTCGGCATCAAACTGCTCTCTCTGTAAAGCCTGGCTTTGTTTACGTAATTCATCTATATGGCTCCGCTTGTCATCAAAAACCTTGCGCTTTTCTTCCACTGCGTTTTTCAGGTCAACCAGTTTACTTTCAAACTGGGTTAGCTGTAATTCATCCTCTGTTATCTGGTTGCCGGTAAACTGAATACTTTCATCCAGGCCTTTTAATTGTCCGCCTGCTTTCTGTAAAAATTCATTCAGGCCGGCTTCACGCTCTTTTAAATATTGTAACCGCTGACCGCTTAAGTTCTTTTCATTTTCTTTACTGCGCACAGCATCCAGCATTTCATTAAAGGCGTGCTGCATGGTTTGCAGTGCTTTTTCTTTGGCTATCAGGTCAAGTTTTTCCTGCTCCAACAATGCTTCTTCCTTGGCAATGATAGCTTCCAGTTCAATACGCTTATCAACTTCGGCCTTTTGCTTTTCGTTCAGCTCGTGGTAGGTAACATTAAAACCTTCCAGCGCCGCTTTGGCAAGCTCTATACTAACTTCCTTGTATTCTTTTTTTATTTCGAAGTACTTCTCAGCTTTTTTAGCCTGGCTTTCAAGGCTCTTCAACTGGTTATTTATTTCAAACAACAAATCTTCCACACGGGCAAGATCCTGTTCGGCTGCATCCAGTTTAAGTTTGGCTTCTTTTTTTCTCGTTTTGTAGATAGAAATCCCTGCTGCCTGTTCCAGCATTTTACGACGGCTAAATTCTTTATCCTTGATAATATCATCCACCATTCCTAACTCAATAATGGCATAACTATCGTTGCTGATACCGGTATCCATAAAAAGATTATGAATATCCTTTAACCGGCAGGCCACATCATTCAGGCGATATTCGCTCTCACCGCTTTTGTAATACTTACGGGTTACAGTAACGGTGCTGAATTCGGTTGGCAGTAAATTTTTTGTATTATCAAACGTAAGGCTAACCTCAGCAATGCCACTGGCACTGCGGGTTTTGCTGCCATTAAAAACCAGACTTTCCAGGTTTTCGCTACGCAGGTTGCTGATCTTATGCTCACCTATCACCCAGCGGATGCTATCCACAATATTGCTTTTTCCGCAGCCATTGGGCCCTATTACCCCGGTGATACCTTCATCGAAATTAAGTACGGTTTTATCGGCAAAACTCTTAAATCCTTTGATTTCTAAACTCTTTAAACGCACGGTTTTATCTATATTTTAGTCAGACGGCAAATATAATGGAATGGTACAATAGAAAATTTTGATTTTTTACAGCGTTTTGCCATAGTTATACACAGTTTTATTGTGGCATTCTTATTGCTTTGTGGATAAAAGCTTTCATTTAATAACAGTAGCTTTAAATTATCTTAATTAACCCATTAAAAAATAGAATATGAACAAATTGGTAAGAGGCTTAATTGCCGGTTATGGTGCCAAAAAATTAGGCGGTGGTTGCCTTGGAACAGTAGTAGTCTTCCTGATTATATGGTATGCCTTAAAGGGTTGTTAGTTTGATGGTTTAAATTTTCTTCTATATCCGTACCTGTTAAAATCTTGCCAAACAGAATTATAGATTTTGTATTTACGAATCAATTCGTAAATTTGGCCTTAAACAAACTTATATGAAAAAAATAATTACCCTTTTCTTTGTAACAAGTTCTTTTGCATCGTATGCACAGCCAAGGTTATTGACTCAGGCAATAATCTCCACCAAAACCAATGTTATAGCACCTGAGTCGGAAGATGCCAACTCGCCGACCAATGCTCCTATGACAAACGCTGATGGTGCAGAAGTAAGGGTAGTGCGTTTTAGCGGCGATGGAGAAACAAAAATCACCACCTGGTTGAAAAATGACCTGATTAAAACATTTTCTGAAAGTGAAATGGGGCGTACTACAGCGATAAGGGATAATTCAAAAAAAATTACTACAACTATTATGGAAATGATGGGCAAAAAAACGGGGTTTTATGCCACAGATGAAGACCAGGCAGAAATGCGTAAACGTATGGATAGCATGATGAAAAGCAGGGGGCAAAATACATCTTTGCCATTATCTAATATCCCTCCGGTCTATTCAGTTGTTTATGGTGATGGGAATAAAAAAATAGCTGGCTATGACTGTAAAAAAGCACTCATTATTGCGAAACGGGGTGAGCGTTCGGATACAACCAATGTGTGGTATTGCCCAGATTTTAAATTACAAAATCTGCCAAGCACCGGTGGTGTTGCCGCTGGGTTTGGTGGTATGGGTGCAGCAATGGCCCCAACTGGTTTAGAATTATTAAATGGGTTTCCGATGCAGTACGAGAGAAACATGAACAAAGGCAGACACATGACAGTTGAAGTAACCAAACTGATTATTAATAAAGAGGTTGAAGATAAGGAATTTGTAATATCGAAAGATATTGAAATTAAATCTGTAAAAGATATGCAGAATGGTGGCCCCGGTGGCGGCCCAATGATTCAGATGAGGGTTGGCGGATAAAAAAATTTTACAGCATAAAAAAACTCCCAAAACTGGGAGTTTTTTTATGAATGAAATGATTTTATAATTTTTCTACTTCTGCCCTTTTCTTTTCAATTTCTGCAAATTTTGCAGTGTTACCACCCATCTTGTAAGCATTGCTTAATATTTCAAGCGCCAGCTTATAATTGGCTTTGTCAGAATATTTATATTCCTTTAATTCAGCTAATAATTTAACAGCGTCCTCTGCATAAGGAATGGCCTGGTTCATATTTTCTTTCACAGATGCCAGTAAGTCATTTTTTACTTTTAGCTCAGCAGGTTTGGTGCCTTTTATTTTAGCAGCACGTTCCTGCAGATCGTATGTTTTACTATAATACAGGTTTGCTAACTGTAAATTTCCTTCAATATTGGGTTTGATGGAAACAGCTTTTTTAAACAGGTTCTCAATTTTTGTCCGGTAAGCAGCAACAGCAGCAGCATCCTTGTTCTTGGCTGCATCTGTACCTAAAAATTTATCAATTTCCAAAGCATAGTTATAAAAAATAATATAGTTATTTGGGAATGTTTTTGTAAGTTCTTCATACTTATTAAGCAGGGCTTCGTTTTCAAGATCGGCCAGCGCAAATTCAATTTCCTTGTTTTCCCAGTAAGGCAGGTCAACAGGATAAAACTTTTTTGCAGCCGTTACATATTTATTGAACAGCTCTGCATTTTTTTCACTTTTATATTTTTTTACCAGTTCATCATATGCATTTGCATATTTCTCATCTCCCAGGTTTGCATCGGCAATTTTTTTGTAGTAAACCAGGGCTTCATCCTTCCTCTTAAGTTCATTGGCAAGTACGGCAAGGTTCCACACCAGGTCAGTATCGTGCGCAGCAAACTTAAGGCCATTAGGGCCGTCTAATTTACCCGCAATACCAAAGTCATGTATGTCAAGCGAGTTTTTGAAAAAATCGTATGAATCTGCGAAATTCTTTTCGTTGTATGTCTTTATCCCCAGATCGTAGTAGGAATAGTAAATATTATACAAAGTGGAATTGTTTTCTTCTTTGGTTAATGGTGTTTTGGGGTCTACCTGTGCATATTTTTTTAATGCAGCATAGGCATCATTATCAAGTGCTTTACTTTCTGCAATAGTTTTTTTAGGATCTCTTGCCAGCGAACTGTATATATACGCTTTATAATACCATCCTTCCGGCTTTGCAGCATTTTTTTCAACTGACAAAAACTTATCTACTTCGGTTTTAGCATCATCAAACTTTTTAAGGGCAACGTTTATTGATATACTTTTCAAATCCTGGCCTTGGGCAACGTAAGATGCCGTAAACAATACAATCGCTGTTAAATATTTCTTCATGATTCAAAATTTATTTAGATGTTAAAGGTATTAATATGCCGATGAAATTTGCGATTAATTTTCATAAACTATGCCAATGTTTTTTATATCACCACATTTACCAATGATTAACAATAACCCGTTTATGCCAAACATGCTTAAATTGCAGTTTCAATAATTTATAGATTGATATCTCAGGAAAGCATACAACAAATACTCAGCCGCATAGATATTGTGGAAATAGTTGGCTCTTTTATTAAACTAAAAAAGAGAGGTGCCAATTACCTGGGCCTTTGCCCGTTCCATAACGAAAAAAGCCCTTCATTTACGGTATCGCCTTCTAAAGAGATATATAAATGTTTTGGTTGTGGCCGCAGTGGCAACAGCATCAGCTTTTTAATGGAGGCCGAAAAATACAGTTATGTAGAATCCTTGCGTTGGCTTGCTGCAAAATATAATGTAGAGATTGAAGAAAGCGAAACCAGTCCCGAATACAAACAACAGCAACAGGTAGCCGACAGCCTGTACATCATTAATAATTTTGCTCAGAAATATTTTACAGAAGCACTGTTAAATTCAGAAGAGGGACAGGACATTGCCCTTAGTTATTTAAAAGAACGTGGTTTCAGGGAAGAGATCATCAAAAAATTTCAACTGGGTTACAATGGCGAAACCAGAGATGGCTTTACTAAAGCAGCACTGGCATCGCAATACAGCCTGGAGTATTTACAAAAGACAGGTCTGGTAAATGTAAGGGATGGCAATGCGTATGATAATTACCGTGGCAGAATCATCTTCCCAATACATAACCAAAGCGGAAAAGTATTGGGCTTTGGTGCCAGGATTATTAAAAAAAATGACAAGGCACCCAAGTATATCAACAGTCCCGAAAATGAAATTTATGTAAAGAGCAAAATACTTTACGGTTCTTATTTTGCACGCCAGGCCATTGATAAAGCCGATGAATGTTTACTGGTAGAAGGATATACCGATGTGGTAAGCCTCCACCAGGCCGGTGTAGAAAATGTGGTTGCCAGCGGAGGTACATCATTAACGCCCGACCAACTGCGGCTGATAAAAAAATACACCAGTAACCTTACCATTATTTATGATGGCGACAGTGCAGGTATTAAAGCTGCCCTTCGTGGGCTTGACCTTGCGCTGGAAGAAAGCCTGAATGTAAAATTGGTTTTAATACCCGATGGCGAAGACCCGGATAGTTATGTAAACAAAGTGGGCTCTGCCGAGTTTATTAATTTTGTAAATAATAATAAAAAAGATTTCATTTTATTTCAACTGGGCATTGCTTTAAAAGATGCCGGTAACGACAGTACCAAAAAATCAGTTGTTGTAAACCAGATTGCTGAAACCATTTCCAAAATAAACAAGACCGAAGATTTTACAAAGCAGCAGGATTATATAAAACAATGCTCCGAAATTTTAAAGATAGAAGAAAGTGGTTTGCATGCGTTGGTTAATAAATTCATCAGAGAAAAAGTAAATAAGGAAGAAACGAGGGTATCAAGAGAGCAACGTTTTGCAGATGAACCGGTAACCAACATGCAAACCGGCGAAGTGGAAGATGATGTTACTGCTCTTTTTAATAAAGACGAAATACATGAGCAGGCTATGATAAGAAGCCTGCTTGAATTTGGATTAAAAACCTGGCCCCATGCTGCCGCAGAGTCAACAGTAGAAATAAAAGTGGCCGAATATATTTTTAAAGAGATTGAAGATAACCAATTGGAGGAACTGATTGACAATAAGGAACTGGTAAGGATATTACAAACATACAAGACCTGGTTTAATGCAGGCATTGAACCAACGGCCAAGAATTTTTTATACCACGAAGACCAACAGATGAGTGCGCTGGTTGTAAGCATCATGGATTTTAACCACGAAATAAGCCCCAAATGGAAAGACCATTTTGAAGGCTATATTGCAACCCGTGAAGACCTGTTTGCCGAAGAAGTTTTTTCAACGTTGAATTATTTAAAGCTGCGTAAAATAAAAAGGTTGATGGATGAAAACCAGCGTGATCTTGAAAAATCAACCGTTGCAGAAGACCAGATGATACTGGTACAAACACATCAGCACCTTAAACAAATGGAAATTGAATTGACGAAGCAATTGGGTACGGTAATTTTCAGGTGATATTATTATTTTCCCACAAATCCACTAAGCATACAAAGCAGTATTTCTAAATTTTGATAAAATCTTTGTGCGCTTAGTGGCTTTGTGGGAATCTTTTTTCGAAACAACTTGTAAATAACTTCGAGCCAAAAAACTCCTTAAAATCAGTACTTCCGGGCTATTACTTTTGCTGGCCTTAATTTTTTCCAGCCAAAATAAATAACAAATGTAATCAAAAGCAAAGGCCATATTGAAACCAATCCAACAAACAATTCAGCAATCCAACTACCACCTGTTTTAAAAGCATTACTTATTCTTGTTAAAAAAGATGGTGCTGCATCCGATGGATTATACCCTTCTAAAGGCTGGTAAAATGTAAGGTTAATTGTACTCATGGCCGACTGGTTTGTAAGAAATGCAACACGCCCGGCGGCAGATTCTATCTGCTCCTGTATGCTGTTGATCTCGTTCTGCACCTGCAGTACTTCTTCCATATTTTTCGATTGCTTTAAAAACTCCAGGTATTTTAAACGCATTTGTTTTTTAGCTTCCAGCCTCGATTTTGTATCAACCACTTCGCCAGTCACATCTTCGCTGCTTATTTTTTTCTCCGTCACTTTTCCATCATCAGGCAGTTTGTTCATCATGTTTTCAAACTGGGGCAGAGGTACTTTAATGGTAATGGTAGCTTCCGATTTTTCATCGGTAAGATTTTGATCTTCCTGCGCAACATAAGCACCGTATTGCTTTACAGCATTGTGTACAAAGTCGTTGTACTTTTTAAAATCTTTGATTTCCAGTTTTAAATTGGCTGTCTTTATGATCTTGCTGTCCCAGTCTGGGTTTGGTAACGTAGTAGCTTGCACGGGAGAGCCAGCCGAATCGGTTGCAGGTGGCGAAAATTTTCCTACAGGAATTTGTTGTTTGTCTTTATCATCAGTCTTTTGAGGCTCCGGCGATTTTAATTCAGATAAAGCATAATCTTGTGTGGTTGCCGATTTGTTTTCGCTTCTGTTACAGGAAATAAAAAAAGTAAAAATTACAAACGCAGTACTAAAAAGTTTTGTTTTCATAACAATGAGTTTAGAGTTATTAGATACTCATTGATACAAAATGCATAAAAATAGTAACCGCTGGTAAATGTTAAATGAAATAGAAAGCGGTTTATAGCCCGCAGATTTCGCAGATACTTCGACAGGCTCAGTACGCAGATGCTATTTTGCAAAAAAATAAAAGAAACATGAGTTAACAAGCCGCAACTTTCACCTTTTAGGTGCGGAAGAAGTTTAGGTTTCCGTAAGCTTCATAATTTGCTCCCACTCTTCCGGCTTAACAGTCTGCACACTCAGTCTCCCTAATCTTACCAGATCCATATTGGCAAAACGACCATCAGCTTTTAATTGATTCAGGCTTACCGGCTTTTTTAATTTCTTAACCGCCTTAATATCCACAGCCACCCATCGGTCGTCGTCAGTAGTTGGATCCTGGTAAGCTTCTTTTACCACTTTTGCAATACCAACAATTTCAACTCCTTCATTGCTGTGGTAATATAATACCTCATCGCCCTTCTTCATGGCCCGCAGGTTAATACGTGCTGCGTAGTTACGTACACCGCTCCAGCAGGTTTGTTTGTCTTTTACCAACATATCCCAACTGTAAACCGAGGGTTCTGATTTTACAAGCCAATAAGCCATATTCATTATTATTTAGGATCAAATTTATAAATAAAAATAACGGCATTTTCATTCGTTCATCATTATTTGAAACAAAACTAAGAAATGTTAAATCCGTTTAACAGAATTGCACGTATGTAACCGCAGGACAACTGTTTCTTTTTCTCAAAAAAATAAAAACTTCAAAAACATGAATTTAAAATTAACCAGACTAATCATCCCGGTTTTGCTGCTGATGTATGCCGAAACATCACTCGCTCAAGCCGGAAAAGAAAACCCCATAACTACTGCAGTTCCCTTTTTAAGGTTGGCAACCGATGCCAGGGCTGCCGGTATGGGCGATGTAGGTGTTGCAACAACTCCTGATGCCAACTCCCAGTTTTACAACGGAGCCAAAACAGTTTTTAACGAAAGCAAGTATGGTATTGGCCTTACTTACACGCCGTGGCTTAGCGAACTTGATCTAAAAAACATCAACCAGATTTCTTTAGGCGCATTTTACAAACTGAGCGACAAAGAGGCTGTAAGTTTTGGTTTTCGCAACTTTAACCAGGGTACATTTACTTTTACCGATGCTACCGGAACGGAAGTTGGTACATTTAAACCGAGCGACCTTGCCGTTGAAGCGGGTTACTCTCGAAAGCTTTCAAACAAATCAGGTATTGGGCTGAATGTACGCTACATCCACAGCAAACTTGCCAATAATACTGTAAACAACGATTATAAAGCGGGTAATGCAGTTGCGGCCGATATTTCATATTTCTATACTAAAAAGGAATGGAATTTTGGTGTTGCATTAACCAACCTGGGTACCAAAATCAAGTACGGTGGAGAACCTAACTACATACCTGCAAACCTTGCGCTGGGTGCAGCTTACAACAAAGATATAAACAGCGATAATAAAATTTCATTTGCGCTCGAGTTCAATAAATTATTGGTACCAACCCCTCCAGACCCTTCTGATGCACAAAAAGTAGCAGACTATAACAACAAAGGCGTTGTTGGAAGCTGGTTCAGTTCTTTTGGCGATGCACCTGGTGGAGGAAAAGAGGAATTAAAGGAAATTCAGGTGGGTGTGGGTGCAGAATACATGTTCAAAGAATTGTTCAGCCTGCGTGCCGGATATTTTGCCGAAAACAATTTCAAAGGTAACCGCAATTACCTGACAGTTGGTGCTGGTTTACATTACAAGGTTGGCGGCTTAAATTTTTCGTACCTGATACCAACAGGCAACAATACCAACGACAATGCCCTTAAAAATACTTTCAGGCTTTCCCTGTTATTTGATTTCAAAAACGCAACCGCATCTAAATAAAATAACCTAAAAATTACAATAATGAAAAGAACAATTATTAAAACCAAGCAACTGATACTGATGCTGGCCCTGCTTACAGGCAGCCTGGTAACAAATGCTTCAAGCCACCGGGAAGCGCCGTTAATTTCCGCCGACCCGCTTGCAGATAATACAGACGTATATGCTTTCCGCAGCCCCGATGATCCGAACACGATTACAATTATTGCCAATTATATTCCATTTGAGCTGCCAGAAGGTGGCCCTAACTATTATACATTTGGTACAAACGTCCGTTACGAAATTCATATCAAGAATAAAACAACCTCAGCAAATGACGATATCCTTTACAGGTTCACTTTTTCTCAGGTAAACCAGGATCCTACTACTTTCTTTAACATCCGCCTGGCTAAACAAAATATAAAAACAACCTACATCTGTGAAAAAAGTGTGAATGGTGGTGCCTTTACAACCGTTGTTACAAACGGTATTGTGCCTCCTGCTAATATTGGCCCACGCTCAATACAAAGCAGCCCGGTTGGTTTGGGTGTTGCTAATTATGACGCATTGATTACTGCGGCCATTACAACAGCTACCAGCGGCGAAAAAGTTTTTTGCGGCCCGGTTGATGATCCTTTCTTTGTTGACCTTGCCGGTGCTTTTGATGTAGGTAATTTTCGCCCCGAAGGCAATACAACCAATCCAACTAAGGATGGTTTATCCCGTTACAATGTACATAGCATCGCTTTAAAAATCCCTATTAATCTTTTACAGAAAGATGGTAAAACTGCGGCGCAGGCTACCAGTATTTTAGATGGCGATTTTGTAATTGGTGTATGGGCAAGTGCCAGCAGGCAGCAGATTAAAACAATTGGTGCCGGTGGTGCTGTTGGTTACTCTGGCCCTTGGGTACAGGTTTCACGTTTGGGAATGCCACTTACAAATGAGGCAATTATTCCGGTAGGATTGAAAGACAAATGGAATGCTACCACACCTGCAAATGATCTGCAGTTTGCAGCTTATTTTTCAAATCCGGAACTGGCTTTGTATATGGATGATTCGCAGTTTGGCGGCGCTGTTCCATCTTTAAATGCCTTAAGAATTCAAAATCACTCATTGGGTGCTTATGATTTCAGAAACGGAAGGCCAGGTTTATATCCGTTAAAAGGTTCTGCCGCAGTAAAAGGTACAGCATTGGATGATGCAATTTTTGGTACCATCTTATTACCAGATAATAAAAGCCCGAGAGCAGTTGATCTTTTACCAATATTTTATACCGGTGTTCCAAACCTGGCTCCTTATCAATTGGCAACAGGCAAAGGAGGTAATCCATTGGCAGCAGGCAAACCTTTTATCAATAATTTTTTACCAACGCTGGGAGATATGCTGCGCCTGAATATGGCCGTGCCTCCTACCCCACGTAACGATCCTAAATTCAGCAGCCTTGGTATTGTAAATGCAGCCGTGCTGGGCCTTACAGACCCTGCTTATAACCAAAGTACAGCCATACAGGCTATTCCAAACATGGATGGTTTTCCTAACGGCAGAAGACTGGAAGATGATGTAACTACCATTGAACTGCAGGCAGTAAGCGGTGTTGCTTTGGCAGCAATTGGTTTGTGGTACGATGATTATAAAAACGATGGCATGCCGGTTACAACCAACCTGGTTAATGTGCTTAGTTTTTCGGCAGGCCCAACCAAAAACGACACCACATTTAAACCTGCTTTCCCTTATGTCCAGTCTCCATGGAGAGGTTATGATTACACTATAAAACCAAGATTCTAACCTTAAAAAAATTAACCACTATAAATATAAATTGTATGAAACAATATTTTAAAATACTTACTGCCCTGCTGATCTGCACCACAGCATTTACCATACATGCTGCTGCATCCAGCCACAGGGAAGCGCCATTGATCAGTAACGATCCGCTGGCAGATAATACGGATCTTTATGCTTTCCGCAGCCCTGCTGATTCAAGCAAAATAATCCTGATTGCGAATTATATTCCTTTTGAGCACCCGGCCGGCGGTCCCAACTGGTACACATTTGGAGAAAACATCCGTTACGAAATTCACATCGATAACAACACCGCCACCACCGGCGACGATATCATTTATCGTTTTATGTTTACGCAAACCAATGA
>JBBQLS010000009.1:0-44191 GCA_038328115.1 Chitinophagales bacterium | reverse complement strand
GGTGCATCACCAAATAAAGGAATGTCGGAATCTAAATGCAGCAGCGTTCTTTTATCTACAATATAGGTTCGGTTAACAAGAGCTTCTACAGCAGGTATCAGATCCTCCTTACCAATATTGGCTAAAAAACCAAGCCGTCCGTAATTGATGCCAACCACAGGAATGCCACTGTCTTTAACAAGGGTAACGGTATCAAGCATGGTACCATCGCCACCGAGGCTAATGATAAAATCTATATTTTTATCAAGGTCTTTGGATGAATTGAAAGTTGAATATTTTGCCTTTTGGCTGATGGAAGAATAAAACTGGTTAAAGAAATCCTGGTAGAAGACGAGCTCAACGCCACTTAAAGCCAGTTCGTCCAGTAACTGAATGATATCCTGATGCTGGTTGTTTTCTATACCACGGCTGTAGATGGCAATTTTCATGTGCCTCAGTTCAGCCAGTCCGCGTAGTGTTTGAATTTTTGATGTCAAAATTAAAAACCAGATTGATTGTGCAAAAATAAACCGTTTTTGCCTAATTGATTAAAACTGTACTCAAACTTAAGGTTTAAATCGTACAAAGTAAGAATATCTATACCAAACCCACCGGAATATAATAACCGGTTGTTAAGGTATGTGTCGTATTTCTGTTTGGTGTAAACATATCCAACATCGGCATATGATTTGGCAAAAATGGTAACAGGGATTTTTTTTAATAGTTTAGGAAAGTAAGGGAACGGAATATTAAAGGCAATGAGCTTTTTTTTGATGGTTGATTTTGCAAGTGCCGTTGCCACGCCATCTATTACATAATATTCCAGGCCACGCAAATAGTTTTCGCCATAGCCAAGCCCACGCTGGTTTATATAAGCCTGGTCGAAAGGAAGTTTTATGCTGCCAATAAGCTGAATGCTGCTGAACCAGTTTTTGCCCATGTTGTAATACCTGTTTAAACCAGCTTCAATCATAAACATATTTACGCCGCCGGTAAAACCAAATCCTCTTTTTAGCAAGGATACAAAACTGGTTCGGCCTTTTAACGGGTACGAGCCATTATCTACATTGGCATATTGCAGCCTGTAAGAAAGATCAATAATACCTTTTGAACTTACAGGGTCTTTAAAATAATTAGGATTGTAATGCGCACTAAGCACTAC
The DNA here is from genome assembly GCA_038328115.1 of Chitinophagales bacterium. Classification (GTDB taxonomy): domain Bacteria; phylum Bacteroidota; class Bacteroidia; order Chitinophagales; family Chitinophagaceae; genus Ferruginibacter. The sequence goes on along the minus strand of JBBQLS010000009.1, from coordinate 43,050 downwards.
AGAGTCGGCAATTTTTATGTGGGTGTAACTGGCAGAGAAAATATGTTTTGTAAAAAAGCCCCGGCGGATCGTATAGCCGGCATTTACATACCAGCTTTTGTAAACAAAATCTGCGGTTGCTTTTGTTGCAGAATCGGAAGGATAAAACAGCAGCGAATCATTGCTGTTTGTTTTAATAGACATTTCTCTTTTTTGTAAATAACCGCCGCCAATGGTAAAACCCTGGTTAAGTTTTTTATTGCTGTATGGGGCTGTGTAACTGACCGATACGTTTTTTGTATAACCGTTGATAAGATAAATACGCAACTGATCCCGTCGGCCGCTGAGATTGTAATGAACGAATTTTATGCCATAGTCAACGCGGCGTAAACTGTGATTATAGGTTTTATACCATTCATTAAAATTACGGTCAATCCATTTAAATTGCGGCACAGGGTACAGGTACCAACGCTCAAGTACATTTACATTGATGCTGACATTTACCGAATCGAGTGCAATCAGGTTAAATTTAACTTCATTAAAGAGGGTAGTGTTGTAAACCTGTACCCTGGCCTGTTCCAGCTCTTTATATAAATCGGATAGAAGGATGGAATCTCCTTTTTTAAACTGAATCTCCCGGTAAACAATATATACTATGGTTCTTTTTGTGCCTGATACCCGCAGGTCTTTTATGCAGACTTTATTGCCTTTTAATATAGCGGTATCAACAAAACTAAAATTGGGTGTATTTGATTTTTGGGCAAGACTACTTAATGGTAAAACCAGGATGATAGCAGCGTAAATTATTTTTTTAAGCCCATTCATTAAATGTCAAGGTAATTCATCAGGTGGCGGTAGTTGCTGTGAATTTCATTTTCAAAATTCTCGTTACCAAAATAATAGATAACATCGTAGTCATATCTTTCGAAGGTAGATACAATGGCAGCTATTTCTTTCTTATTGATGTGCAGGGTAACAGTAAGCATACCGGTTTCGGCATGCACGGTTGTATTTAAGTGCAGGATGGTTGCGTCGTTGCTTTCAACAATGCGGCTTATTTCTGAAATGGCAAACTGGCTGCGTTCCATTTCCAGCACAATAATGCCACCTATTTCGTTGGTGCCGGCAAAATTGCCAAGGGTTTTAAGCAGATCTGGTGTGGTAATTACACCAACCAGGTCGTTCTCTTCATTTACTACCGGAACCACTGTTGTATCAAACTGGTTGCTACAGGTAACAGCATTTAAAAAATGCTCGTTATCGTGTACTGCGGCCCCTATAAAAAACTCCTGCATCAGCTCCATGGGCATCTTGGGTTCGTCCTGGTCAAGCAAGTCGTCTTCGCTTATAAGGCCAAGAAATTTTTCATCTTCAACAACCGGCAGGTGCGTTACCCTGAAATCGCTGATAAGGCGCAGGGCTTTACTCACCGTGTCTTTAAGCTGAAGGCGTGGAATATTATTGTTGATAAGATCAATGGTTAACATATAACTGGTTTAGGTTAGTAACAGCTATTGCAATAACGTAAAATTGATGCGTAAAAGTATGATGAACGGTTCAATTAACACTGCTTTTAAGTTAATGACAAAAATTATCATTAAAGCGTTGCAGCAGATGTTTTTAATTTTGTAAGAAAAGCGTCCAGCAACCTGTTGAACTCTTCCGGAACTTCCATCATGGGTGCATGGCCGCATTTGTCAACAAAATGTAGTTCGCTGGTTGGCATCAGCCGATGAAATTCTTTGGCAACAAATGGCGGTGTAATGGTGTCATTGTTCCCCCAGATAAGGCAGGCTGGTTGTTTGATCTGGTTCAGTTCTTCGCCCAGGTTATTGCGTATGGCACTTTTAGCAAGGGCGATTATTTTTATCACCTTCATACGGTTATTGGTAATTTCAAATACTTCATTTACCAACTCATCGGTCGCCATGGCAGGATCGTAAAAAGTAAGTTGGGTTTTTTTGCGGATGTATTCCTTATCGCCACGTTTGGGGTAAGTATCGCCCATTCCATTTTCAAATAAGCCCGAACTGCCGGTTAATGTGATTGATTTAATACGCTCAGGTTGTTTTAAAACATATACCAGTGCCACATGGCCGCCCAGTGAATTGCCCAGCAGGTGTATATCTTTTAAATTGCGGTGCTCAATAAAGCGGTGTACAAATTTTTGCAGTCCGCCTACAGATGTGTGCAGCAAGTCAAGTTCCAGCAAAGGTAAAAGCGGAACAATCACTTTGTTTGTTTTACGAAAATGCTCTATCAGAAACTGAAAATTACTCAGCGCTCCAAATAAACCATGCAGTAATAACAAAGGCTCGCCTTCGCCCTCTTCTATAAATTTAAATTTTCCGTCTATTTTAATTTCGTAACTCATCCGTAATTGCAAATTGTTTAATATAAACCGCTATCTCAATTGTAAAGTTATGAAAAGAGCCATAATCAAAAGTTGTATGTCAACGAAATGACCAAGGCGAATTCCATGTAGCTAAGATCAATTAATACCAGCACATGAAACCGGTGATTAGGGCTAAAATTACGCTAAATAAGATAAGTGTTGAAATTAATGCGAAATTTTGTTTGATAATGAATTAAAAAAATTGCCCAGATCGGTAAACATATCTTTGAAAGCCGGTATCAGCCTTCCAAAATTGTCCATTACTTCAGGCCCCCAAGGCTGTATAAAGTGATAGGTTTGCGAACTTTCAATGGCTGATTGCTGGAGTAAATGCAGCTTTTCGGCATAAAAAATAAAAATGCTGAGGATGATCAGGTAAAGAACGGCATACAAAACGATTCCTCCAATGCGGTTAAGCCAGCCAAGCATAACTGCCTGAAATGTTTTTTCAATTAGTTTGGCCCCAAGCCTTACCAGGATGACTACTGCAAAAAATACGAGGGCAAAAGCAATAAAAGGCATCCATTTGGCCGAAATACTGATACTGTCTTTTAAATAAGCGGCAACCGTAGCAGATAATTTTAAAGCGGCGGCCAACCCAATAATAAATGCGATGATAGAAAAGACAGCAATAATTAACCCTTTCTGATAACCTTTTATGATGGCTAAGATGATAAGGGCAGCAAAAGTAAAATCTATTAACATTCTTTGAGGAATTAGGAATTTGGGATTAGGAATTAGGCGGGGCCATGAATTAAAGGCAGACTGTAATATACCAAACCCAATTCCTAATTACCAATTCCTTAAAAACTTAAGAGGCAAGCAAATCTTTAACAATACCACTAATCATTTTGCCATCGGCTTTACCGGCCAGTTGTTTGCTGGCAACGCCCATTACTTTGCCCATATCGGCAGGCGAAGTTGCCCCGGTTTCGGCAATTATATTTTTAATTATTGCTTTCAGTTCTGCTTCATCTAATTGCTTTGGTAGAAATTTTTCTATCACCGCCATTTCTTCTCTTTCCTTTACAGCAAGGTCTTCACGTCCTTGTTTTTCAAATATCTCCAGCGAGTCTCTGCGCTGCTTCATCATCTTTTGTAAAAATTTCTGTTCGGTGGCTTCATCAATTTCTCCAGCAGCACCGGGTTCTGTTTTGGCTTTAATGATTTCGGCCTTAATACCACGCAGGGCACGTAAAACGCCTTCATTCTTGGCTTTCATAGCCTCTTTCATTTCGGTCATTATCTGTTGTTCTAAACTCATGGGTTGTATTTTTAGTGATTTAAGTTTATAAATTGGTCATTAGTCATTGGTCATTTGCTATTAGGTGGGGTACTTTATTTCAAAAGACTCCAATGACTAATGCCCAATGACTATGTTTTCTATTTCTGCTCCTTCAACTGTATTGCCTTGAATTTATCAAAAAATTCTTTGGCAAATTTTTTCATGTCATCACTCATTTCCTGTTGCTGGGTGGCACGCTTAAAAGTATCGGCCATACTCATCAGCATCTGGTAATAAAAGTCGGCCATTTCATCCACCATCATATCCTTGGTCCAAAGATCAATACGCATGGCTGTTTTATCGGCGCCATCCCAAAAAGCAATACTCATGGCTTTCGCTTTTTGTACCATATTGGCTGTGCTGTCGGTTGCGATCCAGTTTATTTGCTCGGGTATCTTGTTGGGATCAAGCAGTACGTCAATTTTTATTGTTGATTGATTCATGATAATTAGCTGATTTGTTAATTAGCTAATATGCTAATTAGGTGCGAAGTTAACAGCTTTAACAAAAAGAAGATTATAACATCAGGGAAAATTAGCAAATCAGCACATTAACTAACCGCACATTTTAAAAGGCATTGCATCAACAAATCAGCCGTTTTATCCGCCTGATACTGTTCCATCAGTTCTTTTCCCGCATTAACAAGTCCCTTTGCTTTGATTTCATCTTTAAAAACAAGCATCATTTTTTGAGCGATATCCTCAAAGCTTTCGGGTTTTACGTATAAGGCCCCTTCGCCAAAAATGGATGGCAATGCTCCTGTATCTGATGTGATGACTGGTACGTTACATTGCAATGCCTGTAAAGCAGGCAATGCAATATCATCATAAAAAACCGGGTGAACCAACGCATATGCTGATGCCGTTATTTTTGCCAACTCTGTTGTATCCAGGTCTTCCAGCAGTTTTACTTCGCCTCTTAATTTGTAAGTTTTCAGTTCTTTCTTAAAGGTTTCTTCAGTTTTGCCGGCAATCAGCAGCAGCATGCTGCTTTTCTGTCTTTTTTTAAAGAATGAAAAAGCTTTCAGCAGGTTTATAAGGTTGCTGTTTCCGCTGCATAAAAAATAAGCTTTGCCATCTGCGTATTTTTCTTTGATGATCTCCTGATCTTCCGAATCAAGTGGTTTAAAAACAGGATCAATTACCGGATGAATAACAGTAATATTTTCTACTGCAATTTTATAACTATCCACCATTACTTTTTTTGCATATTCAGAAAGGGTAGTTATGGTTTCAGCCTTTTTTAAAAAGGTTGCTGTATATTTTTTGTAAAACCGATGTTGTTTCTTTCTGAATATTTTATTGCTTTGTAAAAAGCTCAGGTCGCTGATGAGTAAAAATTGTGGAACTTTTGTTTTGAGGGAACAGATGCCTTCCATACTTAAAAAAATCTGAACGCTGTTTTTACGTAAAACAGCCGGTATTTTATAATTGTACCAGTATTGCAAACGCAGGCTGTTATTGGTTTTCGGTCCGGAAATTATTGGCACTACATTTTTAGGGAAGGTAAGGTTTCCATCATAAGGCCTGTCGAAAATGTATAAAAAGGTATGTTCTGGAAATTTTTTGCTTAACTGATTCAGCATTAAAAATAAAAACTCCTCATAGCCTTCCGGCTGTGTTTCTTTATTCAACCTGGTATTAACAGCAATGGTCATGTAAATAATATAAGAGAAGATGTGGTACTGTTGCGGTCAGATCATTTTAAAACTTTCAGCTTCACCATTTCAATACGGGTGTCGCTTACATTCAAAATATCTATCTCGTAGTTGCCAATAATGATATGTTCTTTTAATTTAGGTATCTGCTCATGGTTTTTAATGATGTAACCCGACAATGTTTCGGTCTCCTCATCATCCGGGAAAACCAGTTTGTATTTTTCGGTGATCAGATCCAGTTCTACCCGGCCACTGAAAATAAATTCATTGGCCGATAATTGTTTGTCAACAAACTCATCCGTATCATACTCATCCTGAATTTCGCCAAAAATTTCTTCCAGCAGATCTTCCATGGTTACTATACCCGCCGTACCGCCAAATTCATCAATTACCCAGGCAATGGTTTTTCGTTCCTTGCTGAATTTATTCATCAGGTCGGTGGCAGCCATACTTTCGGGCACAGTAGGTATGGGTAACAAAATCTCGTTTACGGTTGCGGGGTGCTTAAACAGGTCGAGCTGATGAATATATCCGGTAATGCTGTCAATATTTTCGTCATACACAACCAGTTTACTTAAATGTGTACTGATGAATTTGGCTTTTACTTCTTCAATGGATGCTTTGATACTCACCGCTTCAATTTCTTTGCGTGGTATCAGGCATTCCCTTAATCTTGTTTCGCTGAGCGATAAGGCATTTTCAAACAATTCTTTGTTTAACTCGCTGCTGTCTTCTTCTTCATGGCTTTTGCTCTGCTGAATAAAATGTTCCAGATCCACCTTGCTGAACATATCTTTTTTGTTATTGATCTTTACGTTCAATATGTATTTTAATATCCACTCGGCTGCGTTTACAAAATAGATACCGATGGAAGAAAACAGCCAGTAAAAAAACTGAACAACGCTGCTGATGAAGTTGGAGCTGAGGATGCTGCTGTTACGGGCTTTGAAGAATGCTTTGAATAAAAATTCTACAAAAAGCACGATCAAAGTAGAAAGGATTGTTTCTACAAAAAGTTTGATATAATCAACCCAGTTATTTGCAGAAGCCGGCAGGTTTGATTTTATCCAGAGCCAGATAGGCGACAACATATTTACCACCAGTAAACCATATACCACAAAAACAAGATTGATGCCTACCAGGGTGGTACCAATGAAACGGGCTGGGCGGTCGGCATAAAAGCCCCAGACTTTTCCGCTTTTGGTTCCCTGTTTGCGGTTAAGTTCTATAGATAGTTTATTGGCAGATATGAAAGCGATTTCTATACCGGCAAAAAAACCTATTAAAAGCAGCGAAGCAATAATGGCAATAAAAGCTATCCAATCCATAGTATAAAAATAAGAAAGAGTTTTTAAACCGGTTTATTGTTTGATAAACTCAGCAACAATACCTTCTGCCTCACCGCATGCATGCTGCAGGTCATCATTGGTTATCAGTTTGTTGAACTGGTCTTTAAATGAAAGTTCATAAGCCGCTTTGTTAACCCTTGCCGCCAGAGATTGGGGAGTTTCAGTGCCACGGCTTTCCAGTCTTTTCTTTAACTCATCAACCGAAGGGGTTTGTATAAAAAGACTGAGTGAGCTTTGCGGATATTGCTGCTGCACATGAATGGCGCCTTTTACATCAATATCCAATACCGGAATTTTGTTTTGCTGCCAGATGCGTTCCAGCTCGGTTTTTAAAGTGCCGTAATATTTTCCTTCGTAAACCATTTCCCACTCTACAAATTCATCATGCTGAATTTTATTTTGAAATTCTCCGGTACTCATAAAATGATAATCAACTCCATTTTTTTCAATGCCTCTTGGCTGGCGTGTGGCTGCTGAAATGGAAAATGCCAGTTGAGGGAAAGTCTTCATCAGGTAACGTGTGATGGATGTTTTACCTGCACCAGAAGGGGCTGTTATAATGATAAGTTTATTGTTATCTGCCATGTGCAAAGAAACTGATTTTATTTTGGATTTTGAACCACATAGAATTTAGAAAACATAATTGATACATAGGTCTATGTTTTTTCTATGCTGCTATGAATCTATGTGGTTCAAAATGCAGGTGCTTAATTATTTAATGCGGTTTAAAATGCAAAACCACATTTGTATTTTCAGCATTGCCGGTTAGTACGAGTTCATCAGGCGTTAATGATTTAATAATATACCGGTTGCTGCTGATTTTTGATTCGGGTGTGCAGATGATGATCTTATCATCTTCCAGCAACTCATATTTACCCTGTACGGTAATGCGGTCATTTACGGCACATTCGTACCTCATATTATTTTTAAAAGTCCAGTTGATTGATTGCAACACCAGTTTTAGTTTTTCCAGGTTTGCGGAATCTATTGCTGTAAGGGATTTTGTGTCGGGCGGAACAATATTATCTACCTGCATACAATCCCATTTTTTGGTAAGCAGCACAACGGTTTTATTATGGCAGGCGCTGAGTAAAATAATTGTAACAACAAGAAGCGAAATGAGTTTTAATATTTTCATGGGATGTAAAAATTGATTCATACTTGTAATAAAGAAAAACCTATAAGGTTTGCCGCCTGGTATGTGTGCAGGAAACCTTATAGCGTTTTGATTGCATGGTTGCTCCAAACGCTATAAGGTTTTGCTTTGCTGCTGAAGCTTTGCTGCAAACCTTATAGGTTTTTTAAACCCTTTTTATATCGGCACCCAGTTTAATCAGGCGCTCATCTATATTTTGATAACCACGATCTATCTGTTCAATATTTTGGATAGTACTTTTGCCTTGTGCACTTAACGCAGCAATCAGCAGAGCAACACCCGCACGTATATCCGGACTGCTCATGGTTATGCCACGCAATTGCTGTTCTCTCTCCAAACCAATAACCACGGCACGGTGCGGATCGCAAAGGATGATCTGTGCGCCCATATCAATCAGCTTATCTACAAAAAATAAGCGGCTCTCAAACATTTTCTGATGAATAAGCACACTGCCTTTTGCCTGTATGGCGGTTACTAAAACTATACTCAACAAATCGGGTGTAAAACCCGGCCAGGGATGATCATAAACGGTTAACACGCCGCCATCCATATACTTCTGTATCTCATAAAACTCCTGCGCAGGAATATGAATATCATCGCCCACAAAATTCATTTGTATGCCCAGTTGCTGAAACCTTTCGGGGATAACGCCCAGGTGTTCAATGCCGGCATTTTTAATGGTGATATCGCTTTGCGTCATCGCCGCCAGGCCAATAAAGGAACCTACTTCAATCATATCGGGCAACATGCGGTGTTCGGTTCCGCTCAAAGCATCAACACCGGTTATGGTAAGCAGGTTGCTGCCAATGCCAGTGATTTTTGCACCCATGCGGTTAAGCATTTTACAAAGCTGTTGCACGTAAGGCTCGCAGGCGGCATTGTAAATAGTGGTTGTGCCAACTGCCATTGACGCTGCCATTAAAATATTGGCAGTACCGGTAACGCTGGGCTCTTCCAGCAAAATGTCAGCTCCCTTCAGGTCGGCTGATTCTAAATGAAAAAATCCATCATCGGAATGATAGGAAAATTTTGCTCCCAGTTTTTCAAAGCCAATAATATGTGTGTCTAATCGCCTTCTGCCAATTTTATCGCCGCCGGGCTTGGGAATGTATGCTTTTTTAAAACGGGCAATCATAGGTCCGGCAAGCATTACAGAGCCACGGAGCTTGCCGCTTTTTTTGTGATAGGCTTCGCTGAGAAGGTAATCCACATCAACATCATTTGCCTGAAAAACGCAGATATCACGGCTTTGCCGGTCAATTTTCACATTCATTTCGCCGAGCAGTTCAATCAGCAGGTTTACATCCAGAATATCGGGGATGTTGGAGACAGTAATCTTCTCCGGGCTTAACAGAACAGCCGATATTATTTGCAGCGCTTCGTTTTTTGCGCCCTGAGGCGTTATTTCTCCCGATAATTTTTTGCCACCTCTTACTTCAAATGATTGCATACTGAATTTTTACACGAATTAAAATGAATTACATAAATTACACGAATTTTGAACTGCCGAAAATAAAAAACCCTGAATTTAATCAGGGTAATTTCATCAGCACATTAGCAGATCAGCTAATTAGCACAATTATTTAATACCGTTTCTTAAAATTGCGGTTGTTATTATTTCTGTTTTCACCATTGCCGGCACTGTTGCCGCTTCTGTTATCCCTGTTGCCACCACGGTTATCCCTTGCGCCGGTATTCCTGTTATCTCTTCCACCGCCTGTGTTGTTGCTTCTTGCGCCATAATTTTTGCGGAAGTTACTGCCACCACTGCGTTTGCCATAATCATCACGGTCGTCACGGGTGTCAACACGATGCTTAACAAAGGGGCGGTTATTAAATTCAAGTTCGCCCTTGGTCATGGCAGATAATTCAGTCTGAATATTATCGTCATGCACCAGTTCTTTATGCCAGTTGCTGTACGTAAGTTTCATATAATAAGCCACCGCATTGGCAAAGCCCTGTTTCTTTTCGGGGTTTTCTTCTTTCAGCGCCTTATCAATAACCACTTCAATATTTTTACCCAGGTGATTAAATTTGGGATATCTTTTAGGATAACGCAAACGCTCTGGTTTTGCCTTTAAAGTTTCACGGGTGGGAATAGGATAGGGGCTTTCAACATCCAGCTTAAAATCGCTGATGAGGAAAAGATGATCCCAGAGTTTGTGGCGAAAATCTTCTACATTTTTTAAATGCGGGTTTAAAAATCCCATCAGTTCAATTACAGCATAAGCATTACGCTGTCTTTCTTCTTTATCTTCGAGACTAAGCAGGTATTCAACCATTTTCTGAATATGTCTTCCATATTCTCTCATCACCAGAAAATTTCTGGTGGTATTGTACTCCATGTTCTCGGTGTTTAGCATAATGCGAAGTTAAGTTAAAACTGTTCATTTTAAAGCTGAAATACAAAACAGGCAAGTTTATAACGTTTTTTTATTAAAGATATTTTTTCCAGCACCAGGTAAAAGCCATTAAAATGCCAAAGCTGTCTGCGGCCCAGTCAAACAGGTCAAAACTACGGTCGGGTATAAAGTATTTTTGAATAAACTCAGTAGTTAACGCCCAAATACATAAGGCAATGGCAATTTTAATGGCCGTATTTTTTTTAGATACCGGCGTTAAATCCAGCTTTCTTAGCGGGTAAATGAATAAAAAGGTTAACACAGAAAATAGGCCTATATGAACCCACTTATCAAAATAAATATAATTAAGCCAGTTTTCTACCGGTGGAATATCGGACCCAGGTAAACAAAGTAAAAAAAGCACAAGAAAAAACCAGGCAATGCCTGGAATAAATCTCTTTACAGATGACTTTTTTGAAGGGTTTTGCATACCGTGTTTATTACTAAGCAACTGTTGCTGAATAGGCGCCAGAGTCCATCAACTTTTCAAAATCAGCAACATCTGCAATTGTCATCTTTACCATCCAGCCCTGGCCATAAGGATCAGTGTTTACCAGCTCTGGTTGTGTATCAAGCACCGGGTTGGTTTCAGTGATGGTACCAGCAAGTGGCGAAAAAAGATCGCTCACTGTTTTAACTGCTTCTACGGTTCCAAATACTTCCTCAGCTGCAACAGGCTTGCCTTTAGAAGTGATATCTACATACACAATATCGCCGAGTTCACGCTGTGCAAAATCGGTAATACCAATGGTGGCAGTTGTGCCATCTAAAGAAACCCACTCGTGGTCTTTGGTATAGCGGAGATTTTCAGGAAAATTCATTTTATATAATTTGATGTTGACTGAATGAAATGCAAAGTAAGGATTTAAATAGATTATTTGATTACCTCTATTTTCATACGCACATCGCCTATCGGGCGATCGCCGGGTGCTTTTGGTACCGAAGCGATTTTGTCAATAACATTAAGCCCGCTTTCTACTTCGCCGAATACGGTATAACCCATGTCTAAAAACGGTGTTCCGCCAATGGTTTTATAAATCTTTCTTTGAGCCGGACTGTATTTTGTTCCCCGCTGCATTTCTATATTGTTTAAATCTGCATCGGTCCAGGTTTTACCCTGTACAATATAAAACTGGCAACCACTGCTGGCTTTGGCCGGGTTTTCGGTACGTGCCGCAGCCAATGCTCCTCTTTTATGAATAAAATTAGTATCAAATTCTGCAGGTATAGTGTAACCAACATCTCCACTGCCAAGCATTTGACCCGGCTGTGCATTTTTACTTTGTGGGTCGCCGCCCTGTATCATAAAACCCTGTATTACCCGGTGAAATAAAAGGCTGTCGAAAAAATGTTCGTTGGCTAATTTGATAAAATTATCACGGTGCTGAGGAGTTTTGTCATACAGGCGTATTACCATTACACCAGAATCGGTAGTGATTTTTACACGGGTGCCGGGCAGCACAACTTCTTTTTTTACAACGGGCGTTGTTTTCTTTACGGGCGTTGTTTTTTTAACGGGAGCTTTTGTGGTTGTAGGTTTCCTCCCTATCGGAGAGGCAGGTTTTACAACCGGTTTTTTAACCTGTGCACTAACAGATATGGTTGCAAGGCAAACAAAAGCAAGCGTAATTAATGTTTTCATTTTTTTCATAAAATAATTAGTCAATAAAATGTTGGTTTTGAAAATATAAGAGAATATGGTCTTTTAAAAAATTTTCCTGCTCAATCATAATGAATCCCGGTAAAGGTTTCAGTTGTTTAAAATGCGGCCAGCCTTCTTCGTCATTTCCTTCAGGTGCATAATAACCGCTGAGCGAAAGTACCGTGCAAACGGCAATATGCATCAGGTCCTGTTTTTCTTCTTTACTAAATTCCTGCTTGCCGCTGCCCAGTTCCTGTATGCCGATGAGGAAAAGAATACCGTCCATATCGGGCTTAATGCCAAAACGTTCCTTTAGTTTAATGCGGAGTTTAAGCCAGCGTACCTGTAAATCTTCTGTAAGGTGTTGCATGGGTGCAAAGATAGCAAAAACCCCCTCCGCCCCCTAAAGGAGGAACTGATTATAGTGAAAGATGTAAAACATAATTAAAGAAGACCAAAGACATATCGATGAAAGGAGCGTCGCCAATGAAGCCCAATCATGGTTTATATGCCTGTAAACAAAAAAAATCAAAACCTTACCTTTGCTGAAAATTTTAAATACAGATGTTACAGATCAGTTATATAAGGCAGAACACAGCTTTGGTAAAAGAGAAATTGGCGGTTAAACATTTTGGGTCTTTAGAACTTATTGATGAGTTAATTGGATTGGATGAAAAGCTCAGAGGATTTAAAAAACAAGAAGAAGACATATTTTCTAAAATAAACTCAATTTCAAAAGAGATAGGCCAATTAATGGCAAAAGGTGAAAAAGATATTGCTGAAGAAAAGAAGAAAGAAGTTTTAAATTGGAAATCAGCAATAATACCTGGTAAGTTAGAAACAGAAATACGCATACAGGAGATATTATACGCAATACCCAATCTGCCCCACACATCTGTACCAAAAGGTAAAACACCCGAAGAGAATGAAGTTGTGAGAGAAGCTGGACAAAAACCAGTGTTGCCTGCAACTGCAGTACCGCATTGGGATCTTATAAAGACCTACGACCTGGTTGACTTTGAGACCGGTGTAAAAATTACCGGCAGTGGCTTTCCTTTATACAAAGGCAAGGGCGCTAAATTGCAGCGGGCTTTAATTCAGTATTTTTTAGATTACAATACAGACGCAGGTTATACCGAATATTTACCACCACTGCTGGTGAACGAAGCATCTGCCTATGGAACCGGCCAGTTGCCGGATAAAGAAGGGCAGATGTACCACTCAACTGTTGATAATTTTTATTTGATACCAACAGCCGAAGTACCCATTACAAATATTTACCGCGATGAAATTGTAAAAGAAAGCGACCTGCCAATTAAAATGACGGCTTATACACCCTGCTTTAGAAGAGAGGCAGGAAGTTTTGGTGCGGATGTAAGAGGTTTGAACAGGGTACATCAATTTGATAAAGTAGAACTGGTGCAAATAGTTCATCCTGATAAAAGTTATGAAGTGCTGGAAGAAATGGTAAGCCATGTTGAGAAATTATTAAACATACTGGAATTACCTTACCGCATCCTACGCCTTTGCGGCGGCGATATGAGTTTTGCATCTGCACTTACTTACGATTTTGAAGTGTACAGCGCAGCCCAGCAAAAATGGCTGGAGGTAAGTTCTGTAAGTAATTTCGAAAATTTTCAGAGTAACCGTTTAAAAATAAGGTTTAAAGATGGCGAAGGAAAAAGTCAGTTGGTTCACACACTGAATGGTTCATCTTTAGCACTGCCAAGGATTGTAGCCTGTTTACTGGAAAATAATCAAACTGAAAACGGAATTGAATTGCCACAAATTTTACATAGCTATTTTGGGAATGCAAAAATTGAAAACTGATTGCAGTAATTAACTTTCCTGCTGTAACTGCTTAATCTTTTTATTCATTACATAAAACCATAACGGCGGTACCATGGCAAGTATCATACTGCCGGGATAACCTGTAGGCAGTTGCGGGGCATCTTCGTGGTGTTGTAATACCTGGTATTTTCTGCTGGCAAGGTAATGATGATCGCTGTGGCGGCTCAGTTCAAACAACATAAGCCTGCCCAGGATGTGGTTGCTGTTCCAGCTATGCTGGGGCATGGCACGTTCATAATTTCCATCTGCACGTTGTTGGCGCTGAAGGCCGTAATGTTCAATATAGTTCACGGTTTCCAGCAAAAGAAAACCAATGGAAGCGGCAATTAAAAAGTAGAGCGCAACCATCCAGCCAAATGATAAAACAATCACTGTTACAAATACAAGCTGAATGATCTGAGCCTGCAGCATTTCGTTTTTCCAATGCAGAGCGGGCAAGCCCTGTTTGCGCATTTCATTGTTTGAAATTTTCCAGGCAGATAGGTAAGAGAAAATAATAGTACGGAAATAGAAACTGAATACCGGCTCATTGTACCGGGCACTGCTGGGGTCTTCGGGAGTAGCTACATTTTTATGATGGCCTTTATTATGCTCAATAAAAAAATGCATGTACAGTGATGTAAGCAGCAGTGCTTTGGCAAAAACCTGTTCGTATTTTTTTATTCTGTGGCCAAGCTCATGCGCTACATTTATACCAAATGTGCCGCATAATAATCCCATGCTGCAAATACGGCCGGCGGTTTCCCACCATAACAAATCACCGGATTTCACAGAAGATAAAAAAACATACAAAGCTGCAAATTGTAAAACCACAACTACATAAAGCAGGAAATCATAAATCCTGTCTTTTTTAATCAGTTCTTCTTCGGCAGTACCCAAGTTTGTTTTATCGGGGTTGATGAATAGCTCAAGGAGCGGCATCAGCACCCAGGCATACAGCATCGGGCTCCATGTTATCCACCCTTTGCCGGTAAAAGCCTGCCAGGCTAAAAAATAGAGGAGCAAGGGCGATAGATATTTGAATGCTCTTAACTGCATGCCCGTAATTTACAAAAGATGGATGATAAACCTTGCCATGCCGATAATAATAAATTTTTAAGTAATAGCCGATGGTAAATAGCAAAACCTGTTAATAATATAACTTTCTTGTAAAGTTGTATAACACTTACCTGTTCAAAAATGCGGAACTTTGAACTGAAAATTACACGCCAGTAAAGCAAACAGGACCGGTAACAAAAATTATTTTATGCAAGAGAAATCCGGGCCAATGAAAAAAGAAGAAGTCCAAGAAAATTCAGATCCGCATATTGACCAGGATTTTCCTGGTTATCCTCACCTTCCTGCCGATAAAAAAAGTATTATGCGGTTACAGTAAAGGAGAAGAAACTGGCTGGTGCTCACAAAAAGAAATCAAAAAAAGTATATGGTGGTTAGCAATTTAAGGGAAAAATTGTAAAAAAGGTAAGGCCTTGCACCGGCTTGGCACAATAATTTCTTATATGCAGGGAACCCCGGTTGAGCAGGCATTATAAAAGCCATTTTCAACCGCATAATTACCAGACCAGGAACTATCAAATGTCTTACAAAAGAGTTATTAAAAAGACGGGCAAAGTATTGTTATACATAATGCTGAGTATGCTGGTATTGGTATGCCTTCTTTATATTTATATAAGCACGCCGGCCGGAAAGCGGATGATCAAAAATAAAGCGCAATCTTACCTGCAGAATAAATTAAAAACGAAGGTTGTTATCGGATCTCTTACTTACAGCTTACCCAGTTCAATCGAAATAAAAAATATCTATCTGGAAGACGAGAAAAAAGACACGTTGTTTTATGGCGAAAGTGTTTCGGTAGATATAAAGATGCTGCAACTGATCTGGGGGAATACCAGTATTCAAAAAGTTGCCTTAAAAAATATTTTTGTAAATGTTAACCGTCCTGAAAAAGATTCTGCATTTAATTATCAGTTTATCATCGATGCTTTTACTTCCAAATCAAATACACCTGCCAGCAAAGACACAACTCCTTTAAAAATAAATTTAGACAGGTTGCTACTGGATAATATTGTTTTACAATTTCAGGATAAGAATGGAGGAAGCAATTTTAGAGCCAGCATACAAAAACTGGATGCCAGCTTAAGTAAGTTTCAACCCGACCGGGTTGATTTTGGTATAAAAGATTTAGTTGCATCGGGCGTGAATTTTTTCATGAAAACCTATAAAGCAAAAGTACTTAAACCTTACCTGCCTGTGCCTGATGATAAGATAAGCCAACCAGGTTATGGATTAAATATTACTACTTCAAAATTTAATATCAGGGATGCAAATGTAAAGATTGAAAATACCATATCGGGTATGTATTACTCCAATAAGGTAACGTACCTGGCTTTAAGCAATGCCTTATTTAATTTGTCGGGTTCTATAGCAACAGCAGATGAATTGCTGCTTGATAGCTCTGACTTTAAATTCGTAAATCCTAAAAAGAATGCCGTTACCGGCTCTAAGAAATTACCGGGAGATGTAACACCCATGCCCTGGCAGATAATTGCCAAACAGGTTTCGCTTAATAAAAACGATGTGCAGTTTGATGATAATAATCTTCCGCAAAAAGATGGCTTTGATTTCGGGCATTTTAACCTGACAAAACTTACAACCGATATTTCGTCGTTTTCATATTCAGGAAAAAGAACAGAAGCATTGGTGAAGCAACTTACTTTTAAAGATACCAGCGGTTTTGCCCTGGATACTACGCATGTTAATTTCCTGATGACGGATTCTATTATTTCTGCCAAAGAATTGTATGTAAAAACTCCACAAACTCTTTTACAGAATTTTATAGAACTGAAATTTGATAGTTTTGGCGGCATAACCAAATATCCACGCAACAGTTTAATAGCCGCTACGCTAAATAATTCAACCGTCGCTTTTAACGATCTGTACCTGCTGGTGCCAACATTAAAAAAATCGTTTCCGCCGGAACAGTTTGCCAATAACAAAGTCTTTTTCAATACAGAGCTCAAAGGCAACCTGGCACAGGTTTATTTGCCTTACCTGCAACTGGTTGGGTTTTCCGGTACCAGTTTAAGAGCGCATGGTTCACTTTACAATCTTACCGATGCCGATAAATTTTATTACGATCTCTATATTGACCAAAGCAGTTTCTGGAAATCTGATATTTTAAAATTTGTTCCCAAACAAAACCAGCAATCGCTGGCAAGCCTGCCTGATATTATTAACCTTCGGGGACATATTACCGGTAATAAAAACGACCTGGCCTCAGATATTATTGCCAGTGGAAAAGGCATGTCCTTTAATGGCAAATTTTCTTTAAAGAATCTTGCCGACTCGAAAAATCTGAAGTATGATTTTTTATTGAGAGAAAGCAGCTTTGATAAAAGTTTTATTATGGGCCTGATACCGCCCGGTACATTACCGCCCGAAATCAATTTGCCCGAAAAAAATTATGTAAGAGGTACTTTGAAGGGAACGGTTGATGACCTGGTTGCTGATCTGCAATTAGGAGGAAGTTATGGCCTGGTAACGGTGAAAGGCTTTTTAAAAAATGCAAAGGATAAAGAAAATGCAACCTACGATCTGCTCATCACAACCAATAACTACGAGATTGGTAAACTAATAAGCCAGGATAGTATTCTTGGAAAAGTAAGTGGAACTTTTACAGCTAAAGGAACCGGCTTTAATTATAAAACGATGCGGTCAGATATCACTGCATCTATAAAGCAACTGCAATACAATAAATACAATTATCAGAATGCTGAAATTAAAGCAAAACTCAATAACGGAATCATAGACAGTAAAGGAATGATAGAAGATGAAAACCTGAAACTGCAATACGATATAAAGGCGAATGTGCAGGGAGAGTATCCATCGGTAAATGGCCTGGTAAGAGTTGATACCGCTAAACTACAGCAGCTTAATTTGTATAAGGATACTTTAAATTTTTCTTTAACTGCCAACATAAAAGCCAACAACCTGCAGCCTAGAAACCTGAATATAAACACACTCATTGATTCTGTAAGACTGCAACTGAACACCGGCTTTTACAAACTGGACAGCGTTTCATTAATTGCCACATCGGCAAATGGTAAAGACAGTATTAATTTTTATGCGCCCTTTGCCAGCCTGCAGGCCAACGGCGCTTTTGATTATGATAAAATTGGCGATGCCGTTACTCAGTATGTGAACCATTATTATAAAATCACAGATTCCACCACAACGAAAAACATTCCTGATCAGCAGCTAGTATTTACTGGCAGTATAAAAAAAGACCCGCTGATAATCGGCATTCTTCCTGGTTTAAAAGATTATAACGATATTAATTTCAACGGAAGTTTTGCATCTGCCAATACCGACAGTGCATTAAACTTTATTGCAACCGTACCCTATATTGCCTATGATAATTATAAGGTGCGAAATGGCAATATCAATATTGCATCTAAAAACGAACGCCTTAACTATGATATAAAATTTGATACCCTTAACCTGTCATCCAATACACTGTACGGCACACGTTTGAATGGCAGTGCTTCAAACGACAGCGTGATGATGAATGTGGCAACACAGGATAACAAAGCAAAAGATTGGTTTGGATTTAAAGGGTCTTTGTACGCAAAGGATAAAAATTATTCCTTCAGGCTAAAAGACAGTTTGCTGCTTAATTATGAAAGATGGAATGTACCCTCCGATAATTATATCAGCTATTCGCCCAAGGGACTCATCATTCATAATTTTATAATTACCAGTGACACTGCTAAAATTTCCATCAACAGCCGGCAGGAAATAGTAAACAGTCCTGTGGATATTGAAGTTGATAATTTTAATCTGAAAAGTATAAGTTCTATTCTTAATAATGATACAGTTTTTGTTTCCGGAGTATTGGATGCCAAAATGGAATTGAGTGATCTCAATAAAAAATTGCCTTCTTTTATCGGCGATTTTACAGTGAACAACCTGGCAATTATGGAGCAACCTTTAGGAACATTAATTGCTTCGGCTAAAAAGCAGACCGATAATAATGTAACCGCTTTTATGACATTGAACGGGGCAGGAAATAATATTACCGCCAAAGGAAATTACTACCTGAATAACAACCAGCAGCAGTTTGATGCTTCGGCAAATATTAATAAGCTAAGCATGACATCCCTGCAGGGATTTACAAAAGGTGCAATAAAAAATGCTACAGGAAATATATATGGAGATGTTACAGTGAATGGAAAATTTGCAGACCCCCGCTGGAAAGGAGCATTAAATTTTGATACAACAAAATTTACCGTGGGCCAATTGGGAACTGCTTTTAAATTAGATAAACAAAAAATTGTTTTTGATTACCCTACAGTAACCTTCAACAATTTCACCATCAACGATTCATTGGATCATCCATTAAAAATTGACGGCACGGTTGCAGTTAATAAAGAAAAAACCTACGATGTAAACCTGGGCATTATCACTAAGGATTTTATCCTGTTGAATGCGCCTAAGACTATCAACGGCGAGTTTTATGGATTTGCGGCAGTGGATGCAGATATAAAAGTTACAGGCAATTCAGTATCGCCCAATATTGAAGGTGATATAGCCGTAAAAGATAAAAGCAATATTACCATTGTAATTCCTGAAAGAAGTTATAATAAAGGCGAGGGTAAAACCATTGTACGTTTTATTGACAGAGATACTTTTGATATCAATCCTCCCGCCATTCCTTTTGTTGAGGAAAAAGAAGTGAAATCAAATTTTGCACAGTTCCTTAATTACAACCTGAATATTGCAGTAAAAAAGCAGGCGTCATTAACCATTGTTATTGACCCGGTAACCGGTGATGAAATAAAAGTGCAGGGCGATGCTAACCTGAATGCAGGTGTTGACCCCGGCGGCCATCTTATTCTTTCAGGAAACTATGAACTGGATAAAGGCTACTACATTTTTAACTACCAGTTTTTGCAACGCAGGTTCACGCTTGAAAAAGGGAGTACCATTCTTTTTGCCGGCGAGCCCATGCAGGCACAAATGAATATAACGGCTGTTTACACCGTTAATACTGCTGCAAGAGACTTGCTGGGTAATGAAGTGGGTTCTGTGGATCCGCTGCTTGCCAATTCCTTCAGCCAAAAAATACCGTTTAGGGTAATGCTTTATTTAAGTGGTAAGATCAGTAAGCCCACCATAAAATTCGATATACAATTACCCGATGAGAGCGTGGCGATAAACAGCGACCTGCGAACGACTATTGAAAATAAACTTGCTCAGATGCGTGGAGATGAATCTGCCACCAACAAACAGGTTTTTTCGTTATTACTATTGGGGCGCTTTGTAGGTGATCAAAGCAGCGATTTCTTTAAAGGCAATGGCAACGACTTTAGCGACCTGGCCCGCCAGAGCGTGAGCGGATTTCTGTCATCGGCACTAAATGAAATTGCAGGTAATTTATTAAAGGGAGTAGATATTGATCTTAACCTGAATACCTATCGTGATTATAACAATGGCGGCAATGCACAGCGTACCGATCTGAATGTAGCGCTCAGCAAAACTTTCCTGGATGACAGGCTGACGGTAACCATCGGTAAGAATTTTGCTGTGCAGGGCCAGAGTCCTACATCAAATTCGGGCAGTTTTATACCCGACGTTACCATTGGTTATAAACTTACTAAAGACGGAAAATATTTATTAAAAGCATATCGCAAAAACCAGTTTGAAGTAGTACTGGATGGCTTTGTGGTAGAAACAGGGCTTGGATTTGTTGTAACCCTGGACTACGACAAATTCAATGAACTCTTTAGAAAGAATAAGAAAAGATGAAAGGAAATTATTTTATAGGATTGATTTTATTGTTGACTGCATCTTCCTGCAGTGTTAGGCGTTTTTTGCCTGCAGGTGAGAAGTTGTATCGTGGCTCAGAGATTACTGTTCAAAAAAATCCGGACGAGAAAAAAACAAACAGGCAGTTAAAGAAATTCATCAAGCAGGCAGTAACACCAAGGCGAAATAAATTCTTAGTGGGCCAACCTTACAAAGTATGGTGGTGGTATGTGATTGGTGAACCAAAACATGAAAAAGGTTTACGTGCTTTCTTACGCAGAAAATTAGGTGAACCGCCCGTGTTGAGTAGCAGGGTAAAAGCAACAGCTACTGCCGAAAACATGCAGGCTTTCATGGAAAATAGCGGCTACTTTCATACAACTGTGCAGGGCGATACCGTAAACAAAGGATACTTTACAACCGCAAGATATACAGCACAGGTTCAGCCGCAATACCATATAAAAAGTATTATCTGGGTTAGCGACAGTTCTGCACTTTTAAAATTGCTGGAAGAGCGGCAAAAAAGAAGAGGCATTTTAAAAGCTGGCGAGCCATATCGCCTAAGTGACATAAGCGCCGAACGGGATCAGCTCGACCTGTTTTTGAAAACCAAGGGATACTATTATTTTAATCCCGATTACCTGATGGCATATGCCGACAGCACAGTGGGCAGCCGGCAGGTAGAACTTTATTTAAATGTAAAGAAAAGCACGCCCGAAGCTGCAAAATACGCTTACCATATTAACCGGATCGCTGTGTTTCCAAATTACTCACTGGCGTCGGTTCATTTGGATACAAGCCTAACCGGCGCCATCAGATACGAGGGGTTGCTAATTAAAGATTCGGCTAAGGTTTTTAAGCCGCGGCTTTTCGCATCAACCATAACATATAGGCCAGGCAGTTTATACAGCAGCCGCTCACAAAACTCCACATTAAACCGGTTAATAAACCTGGGCGCTTTTAAATTTTCTAAAAACCGTTTTGAAGCCACGAACGATTCAGGTGATTTGCACAGGCTGAATGTGTATTATTATCTTACTCCTGCCAAAAAGAAATCATTGCAGGGAGAACTGAATGTTTTTACAAAAGAAACCAATTCGGTTGGCGGACAAATAAGTGTTAACTGGAAACACAGGAATCTTTTTGGCGGGGCAGAATTACTTACGGTTAAAGCTTACACAGGTGCTGAATTATCGCTGGCAGATTCGTTGCGTAACAACAACAGCTTCCGGATAGGTGCCGAAGCCAGCATAAAATTTCCACGCTATGCCGTACCTTTTTTAAGGATAAAAGAAAATAATTTTTATCCGCCCAATACAAATTTATTGCTTGGATACGAACTGTACCGCAAACAATTGTTCTACACCAAAAATCTGTTTCGCCTGCAATATGATTTTACCTGGAAGAAAAATGTACGGACCGAATATACGCTGGCACCGGTTGCTTTAAGTTATTTGAACGCCAGTAATGTAACAGATACTTTTTACAAACAGGCGCTGGTTACGCCGGCAATTTTGCTCAATGTATATTCCGAAGCCATCATCGGCAGCTATTTTTCCTATACCTACAACAATTCGCTGGGCAGGCGAAAAAACAAACTGTATTTCAATGCAAGTGTCGACCTCTCTGGCAATATCGTTGGTTTAATAACCGGGGCTAAAAGTTACCGGCAAAAAACGGTATTCAACACACCCTTCGCACAATACGTAAAAACAGATTTTGATTTGCATTATACCCGAACCTTGCCCAATAAATGGGATTGGGCAAGCCGGCTGCAAATTGGTATTGGTATTCCTTACAGCAATTCAGCATTGTTGCCATTTGCAAAACAATACATCATTGGCGGGGCAAGTTCTATCCGGGGTTTCAGGGTTCGTAACCTGGGGCCGGGCACTTATAAACCAACCGCAGATGACCAACGTTTTTTCCAGATCATTGGTGGTGATTATAAGCTGTTGGTAAATTCTGAAATAAGAATACCTGTAACTTCCAGCCTCAGCACTGCAGTATTTTTAGATGCAGGAAATATCTGGACAAAAGATACCCTGCTTTTTGGCCCGGCAGGCAAGCTGAGTAAGACCTGGTTTAAAGAACTGGCCGTAGCAACAGGCATTGGTTTACGTTTTGATGCCAAGGTATTGGTGATAAGGGCCGACCTGGGTATTCCGTTGCGTAAGCCGTATTTACCAGATGGGCAAAGATGGGTTTTAAACCAGATCGATTTTGGCAACGCATCGTGGAGAAGAGAAAATCTTATTTTAAATATTGCACTCGGTCTGCCTTTTTAATTACATTTAATAAAAATTATTTTGAAAAAAACGCTGATTTTAACTGTTATAGTTCTTGGGCTGGCTGTTGTTGGTGGCTTGTTCTATTGGCAGCAACATAAAAAAAGCATTATTAAGAACTCGATTGAAAATGCTATCAGCAAAGGAACTGATAGCTTATATTTTATTCACTATGACAGTTCCTTTATTGATGAAGTTGGCGGTAATGCTTCTTTCTTTAATGTTAGACTCCAATCTGATTCTTTACAAAGGCAGTTGCAGCTTTTTGATACCGCTTCTTCGGCTACTATTTACAATATTCAGATTGCCGAGGTTTCCATCCGTGGAGCAAATATCGCCGGGCTGCTCAGCAACACATCAATAGAAGCTAATTCGATATTCATAAAACAACCTGTTATATACATAATCAACTCCGGCAAAAAAGAAAAAAAGCTATTGAACAGTAACGACAGCCTTGCTATTTATGAAAAGCTGCTGGGCAAATTTGAAAGCATCAACGCTAAGGAGATTATTATTGAAAGCGGCGTTTTAAATTTTGCAGATAAAACCGGGGCCCCCAATACTGCTTTACGCGACATTAATATTAATTTAAAAAAATTCAGAATAGACAGTACAAAAGACTACCAGAACATACTAAGCTATTTTGTAAAAGATGTGGTGGCTAAAGTGAAGGAAGTTTATATTAAAGGAGAGAAAAACCAGGCAACATTTACAGATGTGGAATACAATGCCCCGGGAAGGTTTATAAGCCTTAAAAAATTTCAACAAAAAAACAACGAGGATAAAATTGTATTTGATATTAACAATACATCCATCAGCAATATCTCTACCGATGCTTTTATATTGCAGCAGCAGTTAAAAGCCGGAGAACTTACAAGTGACGGTGGTACGCTTACGTTTTACATTAAGCAAAACAAAGCTGCAGATTCAGCCAAAGACGAAATAGAAATAGATAATAATTATTTTGATGAGGCATTGGTTAATAAGGTGAACATTGGTAATACTAAAATACTCATCTACAACCGGGCAAAACCCAATGGTGAAGCATTGGCAATTACCAATGTAAAGTTTAATGCTACCGATATTCAAAAATTGCATTCGGGTACCAATATTAAAAACCTCATAAGCAGCAGTAACTGGAAACTAAGTGCAGATGGTTTTTCATTTATGACGGAGAACAAACGTTATAAAATAAGCCTGGGTGCCTTTGATATAAACAATGCCAATGCTTCCATGCGGATAAAAAGCTTTACTGTTAAGCCTCAGTTTAAAGAAGCAGCATTCAGTAAAAGCCTTAGCCACCAGGAAGATTTGTATAACCTGGAATTTAACAATATTGAATTAAGCGGTATTGATACCCGCTTGTTGATCACACAACGAAGGCTGGAAGCGGCAGCGGGAACCCTGCAGCCCATTGTAAAAATTTACAGAGACAGAACTATTACCGAAGATCTGAGCAGCAAAGTGGGAAAATATCCGCACCAGTTGCTGCAAACAATTAAGTTTCCTTTCAGCATTAAAAAATTAAATGTAAAAAACGGTATGGTGGCTTATACCGAAAAGGCTGATGTTTCAAAACAAACAGGTACCGTATTTTTTAAAAATATCAACGGAACAATATCCAATATAACAAATATCAAAGATCTTATCAGTAAAGATAATTTGCTTTTGTTAGATGCCACTGCCAGTTTTATGGGCGTTAGCCAGGTGCATTCGGTATGGAAACTTTCGCTCAACAGCAACAATGGAGCATTTGATGTATCCGGTACTGCAGGTGCTTTTAATGCGGTATCGTTAAATCCGCTTATTGAGCCATTGGGTATGGCTTCTATAAAAAACGGTACAGTAAATAAACTTACATTTAGTATGACGGGCAACGACCTGCAGGCCAGGGGAAATGCTACTTTACTTTACCAGGATCTTAAAATTGAATTGCTGAAAAAGGATTCTAATGATGTAAAAAAGAATACTTTGAAGAGTTTGCTGGCTAATGCATTGATGAAAAACAGCAATCCGCTGAACGGCGTAACCAGAACCGATGAGATCAATTACGAGCGAGATAAAACCAAATCTTTTTTTAATTTATTATGGAAGAGTATATTTTCGGCCGCCAAGAAAACCGTACAAAAACTTTAATGAGAATGCGGCATCTTTTCTTTCTTATTAAAGATAAATAAATTTATGTTGCCCATATTAATTTTCATTTTATAGATTAAACCATCGACCTTTAAAGCAGTCATACAACCGCTCAATTGATCAGTTAAAATCATTCTTGTAATATGTCAGCCTCCAACCGAATAAAAAATCAACATTTATTATGGCGCAGCGCTTTTGGGCCCATGGCCGAAAATGCAGCTTCCCTGGATACCATTTCTCAAAAGGATCTTTGGACGCTTTTAGTTAAAACATCTGCCAAGCCGGTTGAAAAAATTGAGGTAACAAAAAATCCGGCAGATGAATACATGATGGGAAATGCGGATTCCAAAGAAATGCAAAAGTCGTTGAACAATAATCCTGATCTGAAGAAAAAATTAAGAGAAAAGTCAAGGGATGATATTAAAGTAATGAACCTGCGCTGGCTTGAAACCATGGTAAACAGCGAAGCCCAGTTAAGGGAAAAGATGAGCCTGTTCTGGCATGGACATTTTGCCTGCCGCATACAAAACAGTTATTTTTCGCAGGAACTTTTACATATTATCCGTACAAATGCGCTGGGCAGTTTTGCCGATATGCTGAAGGCAGTAAGTAAATCGCCTGCCATGCTGCAGTTTTTAAATAACCAGCAAAATAAAAAATCACACCCCAACGAAAACTTTGCCCGTGAAGTGATGGAGCTGTTTACCATGGGCCGGGGTAATTATACCGAGAATGATGTTAAAGAAGGTGCCCGTGCTTTTACAGGCTGGGCTTTTAATCCGCAGGGCGAATTTGTTTTCAGAAAAAATCAGCATGATGATGGCAGTAAAACATTTTTAGGTAAGACCGGCAATTTTGATGGGGACGATATTTTGAATATGCTGCTGGAGAACAAACAGACCGCCAACTATATCAGCAAAAAAATATACCGCTATTTTGTAAATGAAAATATTGATGACAAAAATCAGCAATGGTTAGGCAATCGTTTTTACAGCAACAATTACAATATTGCAAAACTGCTGGAAGATATGTATACTAGCGATTGGTTTTACGATGAAAAAAATATCGGTACCAGGATAAAATCTCCTGTAGAGTTACTGGCAGGCATCAGGCGGCTGTTGCCTATGCAACTGGAGAATGACCAGTCTCAATTATTGTTTCAACGTGCGCTGGGCCAGGTATTGTTTTATCCTCCTAACGTGGCCGGTTGGCCCGGCGGTAAAAACTGGATTGATAGCAGCTCATTAATGCTGCGCCTGCGCATTCCACAAATACTTTCGGCAAATGATGCAATCGATATAATGCCCAAGACTGACGATGATGTGCAGATGGGGCAAATGATGGAGGGAATAAAAAAAATAAAAGATGCTGTTAAGGGGGGGACAGCAACGATTGACTGGGCGGCTGTAAATACCATATTTGAAAAAGTGCAGCGGGAGAAACTACTTGAAAACATTGAAGCCACCGTTTTACAAACAAAACACAAGGTTAGTAATGGGGTATTGGATAAATATATTAATGCTGCCAGCAGGGAAAACTTTGTTAAGAGTGCTGTTGTAAACATAATGGCAACACCGGAGTATCAGTTATGCTAAACCTCCTCCGCCCCCTAAAGAAGGGGGAACTGGGAGTCTGAATTTTTAAAGATCTTTTTTAAAATTGAATTATCAAAATCCCCGCCGGTTTAAAGCTTTTTAAGGAGGCGTAGTGCAAACTCCCCCTTCAGGAGGTTGGGGGGGTTAAAATTTATTATTATGCTAATCAAACGCAAAGAATTCTTACAGATTGGTTCATTGGCAACAGCATCAATGATGCTGCCTAAGTTTTTAAAGGCCTTTGAAAAGCCGATGATGGTGCCGCCGGGTAATAAAGTGGTGGTAGTGATACAGTTCAGCGGCGGTAACGATGGGTTGAATACCGTGATACCGGTACGTAATGATATTTATTATCGGGAAAGGCCCGTACTTGGTATTGCAAAAGACAAAGCCTTGTCATTAACGGACGAGGTAGGTTTAAATCCGGCACTGGAAGCATTTAAAGGTTTGTATGATGACGGTAGCTTGTCCATTATGAACAGCGTTGGTTATCCCAATCCCGACCGGTCGCATTTTCGCAGTATGGATATATGGCAAAGCGCCAGTGATAGTGATAAATACATATACACCGGATGGCTTGGCCGCTACTTAGATGCTCAATGCCAGGGCTGCGATAAACCAACCCAGGCGATGGAACTTGATGATGTTTTAAGCCTTGCTTTAAAGGGAGAAGAAAATAAAGGCCTTGCTTTTAAAGACCCTAAAAAGCTTTTTAATACAAGCAACGGCAGGTTTTTAAAAGATGTGAATGCCGATCATAAAAACGGTGAAGACACCATTGATTATTTATACAAAACCATGAGCGCCACACTGAGCAGTGCTGATTATATTTACCAGCAAAGCAAAGCTCACCCAACAACACAAGCTTATCCAAACAGCAACCTGGGCAAGGATTTAAAGACAATAGCTTCCCTGATATTTTCTGATATTAATACTAAAGTATATTACGTTTCGCTGGGAAGTTTTGATACCCATGTGGCGCAGGAAAATCAGCAAAAGAGATTATTTACTGAACTGAATGATGCGGTAAAAGCTTTTACTGCCGATTTAAAAAGTAATGGCCGTTTTGATGATGTGTTGATGATGACCTTCAGCGAATTTGGCCGCAGGGTTACACAAAATGCAAGTAATGGAACCGATCACGGTACAGCCAACAATATGTTCTTCATCAGTGGTGGCTTAAAAGAAAAAGGTGTTTTAAATGCCATGCCCGATTTAAGCGATTTAAATGACGGCGATTTAAAACACAAGGTTGATTTTAAAAATGTGTATGCTACTGTTTTAAATAAATGGCTTGGTGCCGATGATAAGGTGATATTGGGGAATAAGCATGATTATCTGAATTTTATTTAGACAGTTGCTTCAAAAACTGCGCAGGGGTAACAACCGGAACGCCGTTATTTTCTTTTTTATAATCTTTTATATTTCGTGTGATAATGTAATCTATAAAGCCACTGTTTTTTGCCATAAAATATTGAATGGCATCCTCTATATCTGAAAAATTGGAGCTGTAAGCCTCTGTAATTGTCAATTTTGTAGGTTCAATAAATTCAAAATATTCCAGCAAATACCTTATGGCAATTTTACATTTTTCTTTCGAAATTTGTTTTTGTCCAATATACTGGGCATTAATAATTATAGAAGATGAGGTGTAAAGTTTTGCAGTATGGTTTTCAAAGCACTTAAAAATACCGGCACTTTCAGTATAGTGATTTTCCCTGTTTAAAATCACATCTAAAATAATATCTGTATCAATAAAAAGATTACTTAACATATTTTTTAATCAGCCTTTCAGTTTTTTCTTTTTTCCAATCAAAGTTCTCAGGCTCTTTACCAAATACGCCTTTTAAAAAATCAATATCCAGATTCTTTTTTGTTTTAGGTGTTATAACCGAATCAATCTGCTGTTCTAAAAATTTAGATACACTTATCCCTTTAGCTTTTGTATAACGCTTGATTTTTTTTATCTTTTCTTCGTCAATACTTAATGTAAGCTTGGTTGTCATAAAAAATCTTTTTGTAAAGATACGTACAAAATTGAATGGTACGTACATCTTTAAAAAGCCTAGTGTCACCATCCTCTCCTTTTCTCCTTTGTCCCCTTAGCCAAAACTATTTTACATTTCCCATCCACCTTCTTATAAAAGGTACAGTCAGCATAAGTAATACCCCGATAACAGCAGATACAATACTTATTTTTAAAATAATATCTGCATAATAGGGCAGCGAGAGAATGGGATCCTTCTTTGCCAGTATTGCTTCAGGTACGCTCATCATGGAGCCAATCTTTCCTGCCAGGAATTCACCAATGGCCGTGGCGAAAAACCAGATGCCCATCATCATAGCAACCATTTTTGCCGGGGCTAATTTAGTAACCATTGATAATCCGATAGGTGATAAACAAAGCTCACCCAGGATAAAGAAAAAATAACCCCACACAAAGGGCCATAAAGGAATAATGCCCGTACTTTCATTTAAGCGGCAACCTAAATAGAAAACAAAGAAACCTGCACTGAGCATGATGAATGAGAGTGCAAATTTTAATGGCGTACTGGGTTCTTTACCTCTTTTATTAAGCCAGGGCCACAGCAGTGCTACCAGCAGTGTTAAAATGATAACCCAGCCGGGTGGCAGAAAATTATTTACAGATAATTCAGGCAGGTGGATACCAAATAACATCATTTTTGAATTACGTTCTGCCAGCAGATTCATAGAACCTTCGCTTTGTTCATATACAGCCCAAAATACAATCGAGAAAATGATCATAATAAGAGCAGCAAATAATTTCAGCTTTGCTTCTCTTTCCATTTTTAACCCAAGTGAAAGAATATAGATTAGTGAAATAAACCCAAGTCCAAACATCACATAGTCCATAACCTGGTATTGATTAAACAGCGTAACAACTAGTGGAACTATAAGCAAAGTTCCGCCGTAAATAAGGTGTTCGGGTTTTATAAATGCAAACACAGGTTTTTGCAAAGCTTCCATATTGGGCGGTAATCCCCGGGCACCAAGTGATTTTTTTCCTAATAAAAAAACAACCAGGCCAAGCACCATAAAAATGCCTGCCAATCCAAAACCGTAATGCCAGTTTATTTCGGTGCCTACATAAGCACATAAAAATCCGCCGCCGGCTGCACCAATATTGATACCCATATAAAAGATTGAAAAACCACTGTCTCTCCTGGGATCATTTTCTTTATATAAAGTACCAACCAGGCTGGAGACATTTGGTTTAAAGAAACCATTACCACAAATAATAAAAGCCATGCCATAAAAAAAACTCCAGTCGTTAGGTAAAGCAAGAATAAAATGCCCGAGCGTCATTAAAATGCCTCCAAAAATAATAGAGCGTTGGTAACCGATAAACCGGTCGGCCATAAAACCTCCAAACATAGGCATGGTATAAACCAGGGCAGCATAAGAGCCAAGTATGGCATAAGCTTTTGGGTCATCATAATGTAACTGGCTTACCATGTAAGCAAGCAACAGTGCCCGCATTCCGTAAAAAGAAAAACGTTCCCACATTTCGGCAAAGAAAAGCAGGTAAAGCTGTTTGGGTTGGCGGGTGGATGCAATGCCGGGTGTGTTAAGCTGCTCTGTAAGATCCATAAGAAATATTTATAGTGAAGTGTTTTTTTTATCAAGTTAAGATAAAAAAAAGGCGATACCAACAGGGGTACCGCCTTTTTAATAATATCAGCAAAGTTATCTTACACCATGCATCATTTTTTTAAGTACTGGCGTAAGTGCAAACAATAAAATTGCTGCCACACCACACAACACTACAAAAACCATAAAGAAATCGAAAAGATTGGTAATAGTAACGCCGGCAAAAGTTGGATTTACAGCACTTATTTTATTTACTGCCAACGCCTTTAATTGCTCGGCAGTTGGTGTAACACTTTTGTCTAAAACCGCCTGAAGATCGATGCCCAATTCTTTTGCTTTTGTAAATTGTTCGCCGGTTGCCGGTAATATTGAACCTAATGTTCCTGCCAAAGCATAACCGGATGCGTTTGACAAAAAGAAAACACCATACAATAAAGAAGCAAATCTTTTTGGAGCAAGTTTACCAACAAGTGATAATCCAATAGGCGACAGGCAAAGCTCACCAAAGGTTTGAATCAGGTACAGCAAAATCAGCCAATGAATAGCTAACAACCCTGTATTTCCCAGATTTTTTACATTATGGGCAATTATAAAATAGCTCAAAGCAATTAAAGCCAAACCAACAGCCTGTTTTACCGGCGAAATGGGTTCTTTACCTTTTGCTCTTAATTTATCCCACAATAAACTAAAAGGAACAGCAAAGGCAATTACAAAAATACCGTTGAATATCTGCACCATAGATGGAGGCATCTGCCATCCAAAAAAGTTTCTGTCTGTTTGGTTATCGGCAATAAAAGTTAAAGATGAACCAGCCTGCTCAAAAGCAGCCCAAAAGAAAATAATAAAGAACGATACTATATATATAACCAGTACGCGGTCTCTCTCAACTTTAGTTAAAGAACTATCCGAAAGAATTAAACCAGCCAGTGAAATACCACTGGCGTAAATGATAGAATAAATAACATTTTGACCAACTACATAGTAAAAAACAAGTCCCAACCCTATAAATGCTACAATTGATGCACCTAATGCCTTACCGGTAAAGACAGCCTTTTGTGCTTCTCCTTCTTCATAATCTGCTGCCTCGTTTTTAGATGGTAAACCTCCAATAGGCCTTCCATCGGGTGTTCTTACATATTTATCTTTTAATAAAAAGAAGGTAGTAACGCCTATTAACATAGCAATTGATGCGGCCATATAACCCCACTTAAAAGCCTCAATATTTCTAACGCCGCTTTTATCCACTACATCACCAATTAACGGGCATATTAACTGGCCCAAAAAAGCACCAAGGTTAATACCCATATAAAAAATGGTAAAAGCCGTATCCAGCCTGTTTTTTTCAGACTTGGGATACAAACTGCCAACCATACTTGATATATTTGGCTTAAAAAAACCATTTCCCAATATAATAATACCTAGTGCCACATAAAGCAATGTTCTCGCCAGTTCAAGATTTGAACCGAAGGTACTTGCACTTACGAATAACAGCGCTTGACCTGCAGCCATCATCAAACCTCCAAGTATAATACAAAGCCGGTTACCTAAAAATCTATCTGCAATAAAACCACCCAGCATGGGTGTTAAGTAACATAATCCAAGAAATCCACCATAAATAATGGAAGACTGCTCTTTGCTCATCATTAAAGCGTTCACTATAAATAGCGTTAATATGGTACGCATACCATAAAAGTTAAAACGCTCCCACATTTCGGTTCCAAAAAGAACCCACAATCCTTTGGGGTGACTTTGTTTTACTGCTTGTTCACTCATGTTTTTTAGTTTTTTAATGCTTGTTGGTTGGTTTAATTACCCAAAATAGTGAATTTATGTTTAGATAAACAAAATGTGGACTGCTATTTTAAAAAGATACAGCCACAGCGGTGTTTCGGAATTATGAAAAATGGACATATAGAACCCCGCTTAAAAAATATATTGTGAAATGATGCTTTAGAATTTTAAATTCGCAAAGCAATTGTTCAAGCAGTTAAACCTCCCTTATTGATGAATATACTTTTAGTTGGCTCCGGCGGACGGGAGCATACTTTGGCCTGGAAGATTAAGCAAAGCCCTCTATGCAGTCAGTTGTTCATAGCTCCAGGAAATGCCGGTACGGCTTTGTGTGGTACCAATTTGCCCATTTCAGTTTCAGATTTTGATGCTCTGGCTGCGGCCTGCAAGGCAAATAATATAGATATGATACTGGTTGGCCCCGAAGAACCATTGGTAAAAGGTATTTACGATTATTTTAAAAATAAAAAAGGGTTTGAAAATATAAAAGTGATTGGCCCTTCAAAAGAAGCGGCACAATTAGAGGGTAGCAAGGCTTACGCCAAGGCATTTATGCAACGGCATGGTATTCCTACTGCTGCTTATGGCGAGTTTACAGCTGATAAATACCTGGAAGGCGTTGAATACATTAAATCTCAAAAACTGCCCATTGTTTTAAAAGCTGATGGGCTGGCAGCAGGCAAAGGAGTATTGATTTGCCAAAGCCACCTGGAAGCTACAGCCGAATTTGAACTGATGTTGTTGCGCTCAAAATTTGGCGAGGCTGGTAAAAAAGTGGTGATAGAAGAATTTTTAAAAGGCATTGAGCTAAGCATTTTTGTGTTAACGGATGGCGAGAATTATGTGTTACTGCCCGAAGCAAAAGACTATAAACGGGTGGGAGAAGGCGATGCAGGGCTTAACACCGGCGGTATGGGGGCTGTTAGCCCGCTGCCATTTGTAACAGATGAATTTCTGCAAAAAGTAAAAATCAGCATTATTGAGCCCACAATTGCCGGGTTTAAAAAAGATAACCTGGAATACAAAGGGTTTGTTTTTTTAGGGTTGATGAATGACAATGGCGAACCCAATGTGATTGAATATAACTGCCGCTTGGGCGATCCCGAAACCGAAGCGGTAATTCCACGCATTAAAAATGATCTGGTTGAATTGCTGATTGCAACTACAGACCAGCGGCTGAACGAAATAAAAATAGAAACTGATGAAAGGGCCGTTGCAACCGTAGTGGCGGTAAGTGGTGGGTATCCCGGCGATTATGAAAAGGGAAAAGTGATTAACGGTCTGGAAAAAACGCCGTTTGAAAACAGCATCATCTTTCATTCGGGAACCATAAAGCAGGGCGATGACATTGTTACCAATGGCGGCAGGGTATTGGCTGTTACGTCATTTGGCGAAAATATTGCCGAGGCCGCCGAGTTATCAAATTACATGCTGGAGCAATTGTATTTTGAAGGCATGTACTACCGTACAGATATCGGTTATGAATTTAATGAACAGGCATTTTCAGAAGAATAAATTAACAGTTTTGTGGTTAAAAAATCAGAGCCACATTTTTATTTACCAACAGTTTTTGCAAAACCCCATCAAGATTATTATTTCTCAAAACAGAGCAATGTAAAAGTTTCGGTAAAACTTTGAAAAATAAAGGATTTGCCGTTGTTAATTCAAATAATTTCCACCAACTTTGCTGCCATTGATTAAAATCCTTTTTCACACAAAATAATATGGGCCTCTTTAATTTTTTTACGCAGGAAATTGCAATAGATCTTGGTACCGCAAATACCCTCATTATACACAACGACGAAATAGTGGTGAATGAGCCTTCTATTGTGGCATTAGACCGGAATAATCCTAAGAATATTTTAGCCGTGGGTAAAAAAGCATTGATGATGCATGAAAAGACCCACGAAAGCATACGAACGGTTCGTCCGCTGAAAGACGGTGTAATTGCCGATTTTAACGCAGCCGAGCTGATGATAAGGGAAATGATAAAACTCATTTACCCCAAAAAACCTTTGTTTGCCCCAAGCTGGCGTATGATGATTTGCATACCAAGCAGCATTACCGAGGTGGAGAAACGTGCGGTAAGAGATAGTGCTGAGCAGGCCGGAGCCAAAGAAGTTTACCTCATTCACGAACCCATGGCAGCAGCTTTGGGTATTGGTATAGATGTGGAAGAACCAGTGGGTAATATGATTATTGATATTGGTGGTGGCACAACCGGCATTACAGTTATTGCGCTGGCGGGCATTGTTTGCGACCAGAGTATCCGTATTGCCGGCGATGAATTTACTGCCGATATTATGGAAGCATTGCGCCGTTACCATAGTTTATTAATTGGTGAGCGCACTGCCGAGCAAATTAAAATTCAGGTGGGCGCAGCCATGAAAGACCTGGAAAATCCGCCCGATGATATTCCTGTAAACGGAAGAGATCTGGTAACCGGTATTCCCAAGCAGGTGATGGTAAGTTACCAGGAAGTTGCCGAAGCATTAGACAAAAGTATTTTTAAAATTGAAGAGGCAATATTGAAGGCTTTGGAAACAACGCCTCCCGAACTTGCATCAGATATTTACCGCAGGGGATTGTATATAACCGGTGGTGGTGCATTGCTGCGTGGACTGGACAAAAGGTTAAATGCAAAAATAAAATTGCCGGTTCATATTGCCGATGATCCGCTGAAGAGTGTGGTAAGGGGTACAGGTATTGCATTGAAGCATTACGACAGGTATCCTTTTGTGATGCGTTAGTTTGAGGAATTAGTAATTTGTAATTAGGCTGCTGGCATTCAACCCTAATTCCTAAGTCCAAATTCCCAATTCCGGTTTTCAAATTCCAAATTCCTTCCATAGGTGCGTAATATTTTTCTTTTCATTCGCCGGTATTTTAATTTCATCCTGTTTCTTTTGTTGCAGGGTTTCAGTATCTATTTAATTGTTCATTACAGCAACTATCATAAAGCCATCTTTAGCAAAACTGCCAACCAGTTTACGGGTAAAATCAACGAAAAATACAATGGTATTACTTATTACTTTCAGCTTAAAAGAACAAACGACTCGCTGGTAACTGCCAACGAAAAGCTGTACAATAAATTAAAAGCCGATTTTGAAATGCCCGATTCAACCAGCAACTTCATGGTTGACTCTATTAAAGTAGATTCGATGGAGCGGTTCAGAAAGTATCATTATTTCCCCGCCAAAGTGGTTTACAATTCGGTGGCTGCACAAAATAATTTTATTGTTTTGGGTAGAGGAGCATCGCAAAATATTAAAGAGGGAATGGGGGTTATAGATCACAATAGTGGCGTGGTAGGCATAGTAACCGAAGTAAGTGCAGATTATGCTGTGGTGATGAGCCTGTTGCATAAAGACAGTCATCTTAGCGCCAAACTATTAAAAGGCGGCGAAAGTGGCATATTGAACTGGGATGGTAAAATGCCCAACATCATATCACTGAATGGAATTCCTAAAAGTGCTAAAGTTGCCAGGGGCGATACCATCATCTCCAGCGGGTTAAGCACCAGCAGTATTCCAAAAGGCATGATGATCGGCATTGTGCAGGAAGTAAAATCGGATAAAAGCACCAACAACTATTTGATAAAATTTAAGACTTCGGTTGATTTTTCAAACGCGGAATTTGTATTTGTAATAGATAACAAACAGGCCGAAAGCATCAAAGCAATTTTAGATACGGTAAATAGAAAGACCCAGTAAACCGGGTTGAAAATATGAATACGCTGGTAAAAAATATTATACGGTTTTCTTTATTTATCCTGGTACAGGTTTTTGTACTGGATAAAATTCACCTGCACCAGATGGTTACGCCCTACCTTTATTTTTTGTTCATAATCTGGCTGCCTTTCCGCATGGGGCGTACCCAGCAAATGTTGCTGGCTTTTGCGCTTGGGTTTGTTATGGATAGTTTCCGCCATCATCCTGGTTTTCATACAGCCGCTTGTGTGCTGGTAGCTTATATCCGTCCTTTTCTGGTAAATCTTTTAATACCGCAGGAGGGTGCCGATAACAATTATGAAGAACCATCGTTTAAAAGCCTGGGTGGCATTGTTCCATACATGATTTTTATTGGCGTACTTACCATTATTCATCATGGCTGGTTATTTTTGCTGGAAGCTTGGCAGTTTGGAGATATCTGGTACTTCCTGGTAAAAACATTGTTATCAACTGCAGTGAGTTTGGGTTTAATAATTATTACCGAAATGCTGTTTAACCGACAGCAAAAATTTAAAACAAACACTATTTAAAACCTTATGATAGCTGAAAACAAAATGGGAAACCAAAAACTACAAACCACAAACTCATAACACCAAACGCATAACACCAAACTCAAAACTCAACCTTGTCTGTATTCAATCAATCAAGAAAAAATGTCATCATGTTGGTTTTTGCCGGCATGTTTCTGGTCATTTTTTCGCAGTTGATAAACCTGCAGCTTTTTTCTTCCAAATACAAGGTAGATGCCGATAACCAGGGCATTTTCAGAAAAGTAATTTATCCCGATAGGGGAATTGTTTACGACCGGAAGGGCAAAGCCATTCTGCAAAACACCACTATTTATGATCTGATGGTCATCCCCGGCAAAATAAAAGGCACGGATACAGCAACGCTTTGCAGGATACTGGATATTGATTCAACGGAATTTCATAAACGCATCATTGCTGCCATCATTAAAAATAAAAGTTACCGGGCATCGGTTTTTGAACCGCTGCTGAGTAACGAAAAAATGGCCAAGCTGAATGAGAATTTGTATAAACTGGCACCCGGTTATTTTATGCAGGAACGTTCTGTACGTGATTATCCGTTTGAAGCGGGGGGTAATATTTTCGGTTACCTGGGCGAAGTGGATTCTAATATTTTAAAGAACCCTGTTTATGAAGGTTATGTAATGGGCGATTATATTGGCCGTGCCGGTTTAGAAAGAACTTATGAAAAAGTGTTGATGGGCCAGCGGGGAATTGAGTTTTGGAAAAGAGATAATAAGAACCGGCTTACTGATCCTTTGGAAGATGGAAAGTTTGATACCGTTGCGGTGGCAGGGCAAAACATGCACAGTTCCATTGATATTGAGTTGCAGGCGCTGGGCGAAGAATTAATGGTTAACAAACTGGGCTCCATTGTGGCTATTGATCCTAAAACCGGTGGCATACTGGCTATGATCAGCAGCCCTACCTATCAGCCTAAATTATTAACCGGTGCCGAAAGAAAAAAACATTATGCCGAGTTATTGCTGAGCCCGGCAAAGCCATTGTTTAACCGGTCTGTAACGGCAACTTATTCGCCAGGTTCTACCTTTAAAACTTTGCAGGCATTAATTGGTTTGCACGAAGGGGTTATCACAACCCAATTTCAGGTCTCCTGTCATGGTGCATTTTATGGTTGCGGCAGTGGCAAACCCATGAAATGTCTTGACTACGGTACGTTTGATCTGCGTAACGCCATCCGTGTATCCGACAATACTTACTTTGCCACCGTAATGCAGCGGGTAATCAATAATCCGATATATCCCAATATTGATAGCAGCCTTTATGCCTGGGACAGGTATATGTATGCATTTGGACTGGGGCATAAACTGGGTGTTGATGTACCTTCAGAAAAGCCGGGCAACATCCCCACACCGAAATATTTTAATAAAATTTATGGCAATGGCAGATGGAATTACTGCAGTTTTCGCTCTGTAAGTATTGGCCAGGGTGAGGTTTTAACAACACCCATACAAACAGCCAATGAAATGGCATACATCGCCAACAAGGGTTGGTATAAAATTCCACATTTGATTGATTCGATAGAAGATGGCGATAAGTTTGATGTACTGTCGAAGTACAATCAAAAGC
The DNA here is from genome assembly GCA_038328115.1 of Chitinophagales bacterium. GTDB lineage: Bacteria > Bacteroidota > Bacteroidia > Chitinophagales > Chitinophagaceae > Ferruginibacter. The sequence goes on along the minus strand of JBBQLS010000009.1, from coordinate 5,257 downwards.
ACAGTACCATTGATATACCTGATAGCGTGTTTGAAGCGGTGCATGATGGTATGCAGTGGGTGGTGGAAAGAGGAACGGGCGGCGGCGCCAAAGTACCAGGCATTGTTATTTGTGGAAAAACCGGAACCGTGGAAAATTATTACCGTGGCGTAAAACAACCTAATCACGCTTTCTTTTGCGGTTTTGCACCAAGGGATAATCCTAAGATCGCCATCATGTGCGTGGTAGAAAACAGTGGCCGGTTTGGTGGTACCTATGCGGCACCCATTGTTGGTTTGATGATCGAAAAATACCTGCATGATACCATTGCAAAGAGCAGGCAGGCCATTGTTGAAAAATTCAAAAAGCTGAATCTAATACCACCGCGTATTTATAAAGAGATGAAGACGGTTGATTCGATGCTGCATGCAAAAGATTCGGCTTACCTGATTGCAAAAGGGTATATCAGGCAGATAAAAGATACGATGGATGTGGATGTAACCGATGAAGAAGCACTTTTAGAACAAATTAAGAAAGATAAGGAAGAAGTAAAAAAAGGTGATTCAAAAAAAGATAGTAGCAATAGTAAACTGAATATTAAACCGGAAGGAATTTTGCCAAACGAAAAAAAGAAACCGGAAATAAAAGATACTATACAGTGAGTGGTGAGACGTGAGACGTGAGTGGGCAGGCTGCCAGTTTGAGTTTTAGATGCAGTTACCATATCTGATTTTTCTAACTATAAAATAAATTTTATGTTCTTAGAATTAGCGCACACAAAACTGGATGTTTTTATTACTGGTAAAGAGCTTGTATTAAACTGTTATAAAATTTCAAAATTATTACCACAAGATGAACGATTTAATATGACGCAGCAATTGAGGAGAGCTGCACTCTCTGTTCAGCTTAATATAGCTGAAGGCAGTTCAAGAAAATCTGCAATTGAAAGAAGGAGATTTTATGAAATCTCCAGAGGCTCTGTTATTGAAATTGATACCGTGCTGGATATTGCAACAGAACTGGAATATTTTAAAAAACAAGACTAGATGCAGACTGGTGAACTGATAATAAAGACTTTTAAATTGCTCAGTAAAATGATTGTTTACTAAACTCATGTCTCACTACTCACAACTCACGATTCACCACTCACGATTTTATGCAACATAAGAATCCCACCATATCAAAAGGAATAGACTGGCTGATGGTTTGGCTGTACGTGATTATTGTGATTTTTGGAATAATCTGCATTTATTCTGTGGAGTATAAAAGCACCGATAATTTTGTGCAAACGCTGATAGGCTTTAAAAAAAATTACAGCAAACAGCTTTTCTTTTTTGGAGCCAGTGCAGTGCTGGCTATTTTTATTTTATTAACCGATAGTAAATTTTTTACAGCCACTTCCAATATCTCATACCTGGTGGGTATTTTATTAATACTGGCAACATTTGTTGTTGGCAAAGAGATTAAAGGCTCAAAAAGCTGGATACCACTGGGTTTTATGAACCTGCAACCGGTTGAGCTGTGTAAGATTTTTACGGCATTGGCATTGTCGAAATATTTATCAATGCCCGAAACAAATTTTAAAAAGCCAAAATCGCAACTGATTGCGGCAGCCATTTCATTTGCACCTGCCATGTTATCCATACTGCAGGGCGAAACCGGCCTGGCGCTGGTTTATTTTTCATTCCTTATTCCCATGTACCGGGAAGGTTTGCCACCGGGTTATTTAATTGCCGGTTTTTCCATGGCAGTGTTGCTGGTAGTTTCATTGCTGTTTTCTACAAAAACATTGCTGATTGCATTTGCGGTGCTTGCAGTGCTGGCATTTTATTTTAACCGCAGACAAATTCGTAGAAATAACCGTCTGTTGGTAATTATTATTGCAGCATGGGGCATCAGTTCGGTATTTGTAGGTTTGGTTATACCATTTACTTTTAAGCATGTTTTTAAACAATACCAGGCCGACAGGATTTTTAGTATGGTTGGTGTTGATAACCCCTTTGCTGATAAAAATGCAACAGCCGAATTAAATACAGAAGATATTAAACAAAAGCAACAGAAAAATGCTCAGCAGAATTACAATGTAAAACAATCAAAAATTGCCATTGGGTCCGGTGGTTTTTGGGGCAAGGGCTTTTTAAAAGGAACACAAACACGGGGCGATTTTGTACCTGAGCAGCATACCGATTTTATTTTTACTTCTGTGGGTGAAAACTTTGGTTTTCTGGGCAGTGGCATTTTAATGTTTGTCTATCTTTTCTTTCTTTTGCGCATTGTAAAAATTGCCGAAAGGCAACGAAGCACTTTCAGCAGGGTGTATGCCTATTCGGTGGCAGGTATCATGTTTTTTCATGTGGCAGTAAATATTTGTGTAACCATTGGACTGGCACCTGTTATTGGTATTACATTGCCATTGATGAGTTATGGTGGTTCTTCGCTATTAACATTTACCGTACTTATTTTTGTTTTGATAAAATTAGATGCCGACAGACAGATGGTGTTAAGGTAAAACCAAACCCAAGCCCCCTCTATCTCCCACAAAGGGGAGGAAATCTCGAAGATTATTGCGAAGATTAAGCTTTGCCAAAATATTCACTGGTTAAATAATTGTCCAATATAGAATTAATGTTGATGTGGAAGAGTCCAATGTCTGGATATATTTACTGTACCGCTCCCTCTCCTTAGGAGAGGGAGTTGGAGGGTGAGGCTTCCTGCCTGCTGGCCTTGCGTGCAGGGAACCAGGCCGCTAAAAATGCAATGGCAGCAGCAGTTACAGCTACCAAAATAAAATCTGTTGCAATCAGCTTAACCGGAAAATAATCCAGCAAAAAGGAGCCTCCCTGCAGCTTTACGAACTTAAATTGTATTTGCAGCAGACAAACGATGGTTGCCATTAGCAATCCGGCAATGGTACCAATGCCACCCAGCAATAATCCTTCGCTTAAAAATATTTTTAAAATACTTTTTTCAGAAGCTCCCATGCTTTGCAGCACACTGATGTCTTTTCTTTTTTCCAATACCAGCATGGTTAACGCACTCACCATGTTAAATGCTGCAATGATCAGAATTAAAGTAAGCACGGCATATATGGCCCACTTTTCCAGTTTCATAGTATTGTATAAGCTGGTATTTTGCTCATACTTTGTTTGTACTTTATAATTTTTGCCAAGTAATAATGCCAGGGAATTACGGGCTTCTATGGGGTCAACCTTATCTTTAAGTTTTATTTCCACGGCACTATATTCATCGGCAGCAAAACCCATCTGTTGTTTTACAAAACCAATATTGGTAATGGCATACTTATCATCAAATTCCTGCTGAATGGTAAATGAACCTGAGGGAGTGATAAACCCTTCACTGAGGGATTGCATGGGATCGTTATTGGCACTGTTTTTTTTTGGCAAAATAACTGTTACATTATCTGAAGAAAATGCTTTGTCGAAACTTAAAGCTGTAGCATTTTGTATACCCGAACCGGCTACCAGGTAAGGGTCTTGGGTGGTGCCGGTAAAATATTTTCCCCGGTTTGTTTTAGAAGCAACACCACTTACCTTTTCGTAATTTACGTCAACACCCTTCAGGTAAATAACGGTTTGTGCATCCTGGTTTTTAAGCAAGGCCTTCTCTTCGGCAATCATCGAAAAATTTTGAACCGAAGGCTGATTTTTTATGGAAGCGATCTGTGTTGCTGTAAGTGAGCATGTTTTACCGGTTGCCGGCAAAATTTTTATATCGGAGTAAAAAGACGAGTATAGTGATTTAACCAGATCCTCAAACCCATTAAAGACGCTTAATACCAAAACCTGGCAACAGGTAGCAAAAGCAATAACACCTACTGTAACCCATGCAATAATATTGATGGCATTGGTGCTTTTTTTTGCTTTAAAATATCTCCAGGCAAAGATAAAATACAAGGTTAATAGTTAATCGGTTAATACGTTAATTAGTTATTGCGCAGTCTGTACTTCATTATTGCATATTGCCAACTGCCTATTGCAACTGCTAACTGCTAACTGCCTATTGCTTACTGCCCATTGTCTCCTTCATCCTTTTTTATCTCCTTAAATATCTTGTCCATCTTATCTACATAGTCCAGCGTATCATCAATAAAAAAAGTTAGTTTAGGCATGCTGCGTAACTGGTGACGTACTCTTGCTGTAAGTTCTTTTTTTATTTCCCAGCTGCGTTCTTCAATTTTCTTTAAGGCATCAAAACTGTCTTTTACTTTAAAGAAACTCAGGTATATCCTCGCTTCATATAAATCAGGCGTAATTTTTACAGATGAAATGGAAACCATACCGCCATCCATCATCGACAATCCCAATCGCTGAAAAATATCACTCAATTCTTTATTAAGCAACCCCGCCACCATTTTTTGTCTTTTACCTTCTAACATATTCTTTCGGTTTAAACGTCTTTATTAAAGAAACCCACTTACCCGGCTAACAATCGGGGCGGTTTTTGCTGTAAAATTAGTTACTTTGCCCTGATTTGACCGAATTTTAAAACCATGAAGAAATACGCAAGGCTTTTTAAATACCTGGCTGCATACAAAGCCAATATAGCGCTATACTTTTTATTCATCATATTAGCCATCGTATTCTCCGTAGCATCTATTGGCTCCTTACCCTTTTTTATCGACCTCATCTTTACAAAAGGAAAGGCAGATGTGATAAAGCCGGAAACAATTAGCAACTCGCAGGACTTTATCCGTTACATCAGCTTCTATTTACAGGAGCTTATTAAAACAAATGGAAAGGCCTATGTACTGGCGCTTATCTGCATTATGGTGCTGATAGCTGTTTTCTTAAAAAATCTGTTCACTTATTTATCTTACTACATTTTAGCGCCCATGCGTAATGGCGTGATGAACCGGTTGCGCCGGGAACTGTTTCAGAAAATACTCATCATGCCCATAGGCTATTTTACCGAGCAACGCAAAGGTGATATTATGAGCCGTATGACCAACGATGTGGGCGAACTGGAAAACTCGGTAGTTGGTACGGTTGAAGGATTGATCAAAGATCCTTTAAACTTAATTATTCTGCTTGCTACGCTTGTTTTTATCAGTCCTAAGCTGTCGCTTTTTTTACTGGTGTTTTTACCGGTTACCGGCTTTATCATTGGCCGTGTAAGCCGTTCTTTAAAAAAACAATCCAATGCGGCTGCCATAAAACAGGGCGAGGCACTTTCTGTTTTAGATGAAACACTGGGAGGGTTGCGTGTTATAAAAGCTTTTACTGCCGAGCGGCTGGTAGGTAAAAAATTTGATGAACAC
>JBBQLS010000008.1:0-45368 GCA_038328115.1 Chitinophagales bacterium | reverse complement strand
TTTTCATCGCAGGTGGGTAAAAATATGCGGAGTACACGGGGATCGTAAAAGCGGAAGTAGAGCTCTTCTTCCTCCTCCTCCTCTAATTCAGTTCTAACGATAATAAATCGTCGGAGATGTTGAATTAGAATATTAAATATTGAATCAGATTTCATAAGAATACCTAAGGAGGTTCCCCAACTTTGAATAATGCTTTCCTTTATAATTGACGAATTAGAGTATGAAAAAAGATATGGAGCAAACGACTTCAAAACTTCCGCAGGTGAATCAGTAAAAAGACATTCTTGCCTTTCAGAATTATCAAAAAATAAATCCAGTTCCTGGTATTCGCTCGCTGTATCTATTAAATAGAAATTATAACCGATTGAGCTTGTCATATTAGGAGTTAATTTGCAATTATTAATCCATTTGAAGATTTAATTCTACCAAAATAAAATGGATAAAAAGTATAATCCTGATCAATATCATCAGTAAAAAAAATTGGCTGATCACCTTCCTTATCTTCAATGCACACAATTTTTTGATCCATGAAATATTTTATCTTATAATTTTTAAACTCAAGGGGTTGTAAGTTTTTACTAAATAGATCTTCAATGAAAAAGGTCTGTCGTTGTACCTCGTCTTCATAACTATCGTAATAAGATTTTGAAAATTCAGTAATTTTAAAGTCCATTAACTGAAGTAATCCTTTTAAGTCTTTAGTTGCAAAAAGAGCATGCACTTTCTTGTATACAGAACTTACTTCTCGGAAGCCTAGGTCAAGCTTTTCCAGGCTTTGGAATAACATATTATCGAATGTTATTGAAGCTTCAAAATATGTAGGAAACTTTATGCCTTGTAGGGGATTATTAGTTAGGGTTGGGAAATCACTTGATGACCAGGATACTATAACTTTTGGATGATCTGCTTTTCCTTTATTGAGTTCAGCTTCTACAATTTTTAATTTGAAATAAGATTTTGTGGAAAGCTTGGTTTCGTTACTTAAAGGAACCAGACTCACTTCAACACAATTCTTTCCTTTCTTAATCCATTGGTTTACTGGTAAAGAGTATACAATAGAGTGGTCGCTCATTTGAATATCTACTCGAATATCATTGAGCCAAAGCTCATAATTGCAACCATTTGCATCGATTTCAAACTGGTAAATTGAATTCATCCTAATGATATGGTTAAAGGATGGTCTGAGGGTTCTACCCAAACCGTTTCATTATTATTTTTAAATTCTGCCGGAATTTCGCTTTCCGTTTTCTTACTCTTTCTTTTTATGCCTCCACTTACCTGGTAGGACCAATAATATTTAATGCCAAGAAACTTAAAATTCAGTTCCAAGTCTAATGCCTCAGATTCACTATAAAGACCTCCCGAAGCTTCGATCCCTGTTTTTATTCCTGCTTGTGCCGTAGCGTCAATACTAATAATTATTTGAGTCTTCAACTCAGCACTAGCTTTTAAATCAGCTTCAATTTTACCTGTAATTCCTGCTCCACTTTTTACGCCATCTCCCTGATCAATTTCTTTTTTAAGACCAGCATCAATCTTGATCGTTCCTTTAATAACTAATTCAAATTTTATTTCAATTTTCCTATTTGCCAAGAAAGCTTTGATCTTTGAATAAACATTCCCTATAGGACCGCTATATAACTTAAGTGCCAGTTCATCTAACTCTAAAGTAAGTGTAGCCCCTATTAAAGGATCTAGGCTACATTGGGCATGCCACTCAGAACCTACTTCAAAAGGTGTTTTTTTTTCTTTCCACTCAAAGTCGAGATGAATTTTTCCCGCAGGATACAGCACTTCAAATTTAATGCTCTCGTCTAAAGCATCTCTTAGTGCTTTAAGTGAACGCTCTGTTATATCTCTTAATTCCTTTAACTTTTTGAACTTCTCCTTAACCGATGGACTTATTTTCCACTCATGGCCATCTTCAGAGTATTTTGCTTCGATCGTATATTCTTCCTTTGGAGTTGTATACACGTGCATATTTTTTCCACTCCTTGTTGTTTCCTTCTCAGTCTCTTTAGATGCCGCAAACTCCAATGGAATATCTAATTCTATCTTAACGTCAGGATATACTTCTAATTTTTGTTGTATTTTTTTATCGCAACAATTAACGGAAACATTATACGAAGAAGTTTTAGCATTCCATGGAAAAACTACCTCATTATCGAAAATCTTATAGAAAGGAACGGAATGAATATCAAAATCAAGTGAAGTATTACTACTCTGCTTGCCATCCAAAGAATCAAATGTTTTATTATTATGATCTGGACATGGACCTTGTATACCAACAATAGAACATTGAATCTTTTTTACATTTTTATTATACCCACTCACAACCTTAAGTGTGGGGCCATTCTCAGTAATAACTTTGCTAATTCCTCCTTTTACTATTTTAACATTTGTAAAATCACATTTCGTTTTGTTTTGTTTATTTGATTTGGGTTTGGTTGTTTTCGGATGGGTAACCACACAACCCACAGAAGTGTTACATACATTCATATCATTAGGTTTACCCGATGAAAGTGTTTTTTGCTTACCAGCTAGTTCTTTTTTTTTATCGACCGGCGTCTTACGATTATTTTCATCCGGAGAATATACTAATATTCCGCTTTGTTTATCCGCCATATTTGGTATCTAAATAATAATGAAAATGCATAATTTTTTCTTCGGGTTTTCGATCAGGATAATTAAATATTTCTAAAATTTGCGGATCGTTGAATTCATGCACTAAACCCCAATATTTAAAACATAGATTCACGAAATCTTCAAGGTCTTTTGAACTTTCTAATTCTTTGCTTCTGCCCCAAAAGACTAATCCCTTGATTCTTTTATATAGGCTTTCATTTGTTTGATCATTTATTTTTTCTGGCTGCTTCTCAATTAAATTCGAGATGATAGAATTAATAAAATTGTCAACCCTTTTTTCTTCCAGCTTAATTATTTGTTTTCTTTTAATTACTAGCATTACAATAAATTATTTTCCGCAGATATTGCATTTCTTTACAAATGCATTTCCGTTTTTATTTGCTTCTTTGAAACGAATAGCTTGAGATATATTTGCTTTAGCTGACTTAGTAAGAATATTCATATTTTGACTTAATTGTGCAGATACAGAAGCCCCTCCACCTCCCATAGTTTCACCAATCAACACAGTTGGCAACCCTATTGTAATAACCCCTCCATGTGCACAAGAGTCTCCCATTCTCGCTGCAGGCTTCCCTCCAATCATTACACCTGTCGAGCCAAGGATTATTGTATCCGGCGGCCCAACACAAGTACACATATCCCCCATTACTGCCGCAGGTAAACCGCCTATAAGCACAGTTGGCACACCCGGCCCAATAATTGGCCCACCCACATGCGGTACTAACCCGGTTACCATCGGGCAAACATGCATATCAGTAATTCTGGCTGCTGGTTTTCCCATTGAAGTTAATTAAGATAAAATTCTTTTAATCAATATATTTCATTAAAATATGAGAATACTTTCTTGATTTGGTATTGGAAATAATTTACTAACTATTCAATTAAAATGAGAAAATAAATTTAATATTTTATTACTTAGCAAAATGTTTAAGAAAATCTTCTATGTAACATTGAAATGTCATGTTATTTGCAGTAGGATTAACATTTTCGAGTTCCCCGGTTAAATTATTTACAGTAAAATCATTTCCCAAATCAAAATGTACCGGATCGTAATTTCCAATAAAATCTCCTCCCCATCTAAATCCCATATTTTTAGCAATGGCAGGAATTCCAGAAGCTTCCCATTCTTCTCTAGAGGATGACTTTTTTAATAAAACGCCATTTTTTTTAAGATTTAAGTCAACCGCAATCTTTAATGTATGTTTTGACGATTTAGCAGCTCTTCCGCCACTTTGATTTTTATACGCATTGTAGAGTTTTTTTTGTTCTGCACTTGTACGGTAACTACTAGTTAAAATAACTTCGTAACCGGATTCATTAATCTTTTTAGTTAGATCATTAAAACGATCTCTAACAGTACACATTAAATTCATAATGTGAAGTTCATTTGCCGATGACATAAACAAAATGGTTTTAAAATTGTGAAAAATACTTTTTATTCTATTTGTTTTTTTTAAACATTAATTATCTTAAATGCTGATTAAAATTCTTTTGAGAAATTCTATACATATTTCGTAAACACAAGCCCCTCTTCCGGAATGAAACGGCCATTGGGATAATCATCAACCTTACAAATTCCTTTACAAATAATGGGCTTTATTATTCTCCATTGCGGAATGCCACTTCCCGGAGGATACTGATAATCAAGCCCCATCTGGTAACTGTGCCCAATCATTGGAATTACTTTAATAAGCCTGTTGCTGCCATATATTTTCCAGGTATTGATTATACTCTTCTTTTGCCTGTCATAGGCCTCCTGTTCATTTTTGTTTTTTGGGTCGTTGATATCGCCGTACTGCTCTTTTGTACGATGGCCCGCAACCTGTGAGTAGCCGGCAAATTCAAAATCTTCGGGGTTAGGTAATACTGTGGCGGCTGCAAACCATGCACCTTGTGATAAACGACCGCTATCAAATCCCAATCTTCGTTCAATTTCTGCCAAGGTTTGCCCTTGTAAATAAATTTGAGTTGTAAAAAACCCTTTTAAGGGAACAGTTGTTGAATTGGTCATGAATTTTGGTATTTTTTTTCAGAATACGCAGTAAGCATGTGCTAATTTATCTTAACCAATGCAGCAGTTATAGATGCCATCATACCTCCTTTAAAATCAGCTTTGGTTGAGCCTTCTACTGTTGTTGTTAAACCTTTTACATCCATAGTAGTATCGGCCTTTAACTCCATCTTCATCCCTGTAATCTCCACACCAGTAGTTCCTTTTAAGGTCATTTTACCCTTAGCTTCCATAATAATATCCCCTTTGGCCTGCATGTCAATTTTTCCATCGGCAATTAGTTCAATATCTCCTTTTGAAGTAACGGTGATCTTTTTGCTGTTTGCATCCAGCATAATTTCTGTTACGGCAGAGCCCTGGCTAACAACAATATGCAGACTTTCTTTATTCTTTAAAATAATATTCGAAAAATCCTTCTCTCCTTTAAAAGAAGTAATTTCCATTGTGGTATCTGAGTCCTTCCGCTTTTGATATACTGCGTTTTTAGGATAATCTTTGGTATAATTATCTGCTAAAGACATATAGCCTTTATCATCATCAATTTCAATTCTTCTGCCGGTCTTTGTACCTAAAACTTTAAGGTTATTCGTTTTATGATCGTTACCCGATTTATTTTGTTCGGTATGCACAGCCCCCATTACAAATGGCCGCTCGGCATTATTATCCTGGAAACCAACTATTACTTCTTCATTAACCTCGGGTAAAAAACGCATGCCTTTGTCTTTACCGGCGTGTGGGGTTAGTACATTTATCCAGGGGGTAGAATCTTTTGAATCCTGCCAGGGAAAGCGTACTTTAATCCGGTCAAGACCTTTATCATCTTCATTACTTATAACAATGGCAGCCTGAGGCTTGCATATTGGATAAAGTGCAGGATTGGTATAAGGCGGCACTTCTGTTTCGGCTGGTATTGCTACAAAATGATTCTGATAATTGGCATCAGATATTGCGGAATGATGAATTTCTGTTATGATATATTCACCGGCATTGCCACCTTTTTCGTCAAGTATCTTTATTTTACCGGCAAGTTTTATTTTACTGTTAAAAGAACGGGCAGTTAAAACCACTGCAGTTGCAGCTGCTGCCTGTTGTTTTAGCTTGCCTATATCCTTCAATAGATCGGGAGTAGCAGCATTGGAAAAATAGGCGTTGGCATGCTTACTGCCATAAGCATTTTCACCGGCTTTTACACTGGCTTCCATAAAACTGCCTCCTTTGGCTGCTGCAGCTTTTTCATTGGCAGATGCTTTGCCTTTATAATGATCGAAACCTGCAATTTTTTCTGGGGCTTTCACAAGTTTTGCAGTAATGTCCAGGTCAAATATATCTTCTTCCTGCTTTAGGGATATACTGTCTGACGCAGGCTCTCCCAACACCAATTCTGTTCCGTTGTAATAAAGCCATTCTCCATATCTGGCAGCCATCATCCTGTAAAATTCAAACCCGGTTTGATTATATTGTACTGTATAAAAAAGTTCCTTATCGTTTTTGGGTTTTAGTTTTAGCTTGGTACCCTGTGCATTATTTACCTTGTCAAATATTTTATCAATTTTTTGTTTAAAAAAGGAAAAACATTCAGGCACTTCATCAAGCTTTACAAATAAACCCTTCCCTATTATTTCATACGAAACTCCAAGCGTATCCTGGTTATTACAATTAATGGCATATACAATTCCTTTAAAAGTAAAATTGTTATCAATGGTAATGGTAACTTCTTTGGAAAGATTTTTTTTATAAAAGTTGATATGATTGGAAAGTGAAGACTGACCTTCTGGTTGGCGCCAGGTAAAGTTAAATGAATTAACATCGGCCAGGTACTGATTAATTGACAGATTCGAGAAAATAATATCGCCATCTGTACCTTCAACTTTTATTTTGATTTGAGTAAGTTGAAAGGCCATAATTGTAAGAATTTTAAATAATAATTGATTTTCTGATATACAAAAAATAATAAATTATGTCAACTTTTTTGATAAAAGTTGACATAATAAAATTGAGCTTATAAAAAATCACCAAAAAGGAAGGGAGTTGTTAATGCAAAATTTTTACAACTACTTTATAAAAACTGAATAAGTAATAGTTGTATAAAAGTATCAACTAAACCCATTCATTTTTATGTGTAGCATTACCCATTGTCATTTCTTTACATGAAATTGTAAAAGTAATGGTCATTGGATTGGTGTTTGAAGAATGAAAACTCTCTTCAAAACCAATAAGGTAACCTTCTTTAAATTTCAATTCTTTCAGCGTTGCATCAGAATCACGCTTTAAAAACACAACACTACCGTCTTTACGTTCAAAATTATTACACATCCATTCGTATAAATCAGTCTCCTGATTACTTTCTACGGTTAACGTAATTTGACCGCCCCGTGTAATAGATGATGGCCGTCCTGTTGGATCAACTTCCTGGTGAAGGCTGTAGTGGGCATCCAATACATTAAGTTCTTTTCCGGCAGCTTTAAACTTGGCTTTGAAACTCATAAAATTAAAATTTATTGTTTGATAAAAGGAAATAAATAAGATCGGTTATAGGATACCTGCTGGTTCTAAAGTATCAGCTTGAAATACGCCACATCTGATCGGTCGGTCTTGCTGAATTTTAATAATTTCAAGAGGATATTGCAAAGAAAATGAAAAAGGTCTTTAAAACGATTTAGCAATTTTACAAAAAAAAATGAAACAATCAAATATTTTTTTAAAATAATTTAAACCAGATGAAATTCCTTAGAGCATATTAATGAAATAAAGGTAGTAATGGGCGTTGTAAAAAAAGAGGGTGATTAAACGGTTTAGAAAAATATAACCACGTATTTTATAAAGAAGTTCAATTTTACATTTTTTTTAATTAATTTGGCTTCCCATACTACTACTTTAGGCAAAAACTAAACTCTTAATATCCTTCCCGACAAACTGCTTATTTTAAAAGTATAATGCAAAGGAAAAAAGAATATTATTCAAATGCCCATACCTTTCTGAGGGCCGAGTCGTTTTGTGCTGAAATGATTACCAGTGGGTTTTCGTTTAATGAAATACTGCTGAAATCTGAAAGTAATTTTAAAAAAAGCTTTAGAAATGAAATTGAAAATGTAACCATTTCTCACAATGAGGATACTTTGACTTACGAGATGGAAATGGTTATAAACAAAGATGGTATTTATGACAGGCTGCCCGAAGGCATCTTTCACCAAACAAAAGGAAACAGCAAAACACTTACCACCACCCAAATGACGGAAGAGTATCGCCGTTTCAGGGACGAGGAAAAAATGGCCAGGAAATTCTTTCAACCGTTTGAACAGGAATTTTTCAGGTACTCCACTATGGTTGAACAGGAAGAGCTGAACCTTGCCTTTGGAATTCTAAACGGCACATTAAAAAATGAACTTTTCAGTTTTTGGGGAATACCCACTGGCCTGCCCGATACACCCGTGAGGAAACTTGTACAAATACTACCCTGGTTAAAAAGTATTAAAGGAAATCTGGAACAAACAGCAAAAGCATTGGAACTGATCTTAAACAAAACGGTTGGTTTTAAAGAGTCTTGTAAAAAACAACATAAATTACAAGGCCCCTCCTTTGGTTTAGGGCTTGGCGAACTGGGGGTTGATTCTGTTTCAGGTAGTACTTTTTGGGAACCTTCCCCCTGCTGGGTCTTTTTTATTGAAAATATTAAAAAGAATGAAATTGAATCTTACCGTGACAATAGCCCTTATGGAAAATTATTAAAACATTTTGAAGAAATTTTTATTCCTTTACAAATTGATATTATATTTGAATATGCTGTTTTGCCGGCTGAAGACCTTGAAACTGAAGATGTTTTAGGTTTAAGTCTTGTACTTTAAAACTAACATAAAGCTTATTGTATGCTTCTTAAATATTTTTGGATATTCATTGGCAGTTCATTTGCGTGTTCTGTTGCATTGGTATTTTTAGTTAAAAATTTTGCGCAGGGATTTGCTGCCAATGCCAAGAGGCCGATTCTTTTTGGTAGCTTTTCAGCAGCCGGTGCATCTGGCGCAGCCTACCTGGCAACGTACATAGACGAACACATGTTTACTGTGTATTGGATATTTTCGGGTGTATTTTTATTATTTGGAATTATACATGTTATCTTTTTTCATAAAAAATATTTTTATTCCAACAAAAACGATCATGGTAAAGTTTTTATGGGCGAAATATTATTTGCTCTGTCATTGATTTTATTTACAGTTGTTATTTTTTCTACCCTTCAGTATTTTTTAAAGGATAAGAGTTTCCTCTTTTACCCCATGTTATTAAGTATGCTTTGTTTCTTTATCCCAATTCTTTTTGTTTACACATTTGAAGCCGCTTATAAAATTCCTTTACCGGTTTTTACAACCTGGCAATACCCGATACATAACCCCATTGATTTACCTGACGAAAAGATAAACGAAAAACTGGTTGTTATAGCTTTTGAAATTGCCAAACAATCATCAGAATATATAAAAACAAATTTCAGGGCTAAAGGACCCGAAGCTATGTTATTGGGTGATTTATACTATCATTTTTTAAATGATTACAATGAATTCCATAGCGAAACCACCATTGAATATGCAGATGAATACCAAAATCCACAAATATGGTGGTTTAGAACAAAACCAAAGTGGTACCAGCGTAACAGGATACTTGATCCGGAATTAACAATGAAGGATAATCATATAAAGGAAGATACCATAATTATTTGTGAACGAATTGTAACACCAGAAGACGAAGTATAATATTATGAGAGATCAGCAAAAGCATTTTCCAGTAAACTGGATAGACGGGATGAAAATCAATAAAAATCATTTTATTGAGCAGGATAATGCATGGATGGATGCATTACAGTGCATGGCATCCCAGCAGCTTTCTCCGCTTCGTTTTGGCGTTATTCCAGCTTCGGTTGCAGGAGAAGAAACTTTCAACATAAAAATATCTTTCGATAATCAAAATACACTCAGGGTTTCTGTATTATCATGCCAGGCTGTTACTTCCGGCGGGGCTGGTATTTCATTGCCTGCGTTTTCAACAGTTGCACAAGCCGATACGGGCAATGTACTTGTAGATACATTTTCACTGGCAGATTCTAAAAATGAATCAACCTGGTGGGTATTCTTATTTGTTCACCCGTTCGAAAAACAGGCAGCCGGCAGTCCCGATCTCGCCGAAAACCCTCCGCGGTTTCCCAATGCACTGCCAACCTATAGTTTACAGCTTGTAAGTGATACCAATTACCGTCAATTCTCTAATCATCCATATGCAATGGTTATCGGCAAGGTTACCGTAAATGGAAACGATGTAAGAATTGAAGATGATTATATTCCACCCTGTATTTCTATCAACGCCCACCCCGACCTGCTTTCGCTTCATGGCGAACTTGACAAATATTTTGCAGACATTGAACTTTATTGCTCGCAGATAGTTCAAAAGATATTCAGAAAAAATCAACAGAATGAAATATCAGAACTGGTATTGTTTTTATGCGACAGGATAATGCTTTATCTGGGACAGGCCATTACAGCCATGCGCTGGAATATGGTGTACGAACCACCTGCATCTATGTTTGCCGCTATTTCCACCCTCTCGAGGATAATGAAGAATACCATTGACCTGAGGATTGGTTCTGGTAAAGAAGAATTAATGAATTACCTGAGTGAGTGGTGCGAATTAAAACAAGGCGAACTGGAAAGCATGTTAAGCAATCTGGCTAACATAGCTTTCAATCAGAACGATATTAACGGCAATATTCAAAAAGTGGTACAGTTTGTAAAAGTAACTTCCCGGCTTTTTGAAACGCTCAGTAAACTGGAATTTATTGGTAAGCGTAAAGAGAGTGGCATTTTCGTTAAAGAAGAAACAATTCAGCAGGCAGAAAATTCTAACAAAGCCAGGAGACGTTTTTTAGGATGATGTGATAGAAAACTAATAACCACAGCTTTATAAAAAAAACAACGTTATGCAACCTACTAACAAATCTGAAAGAAGAAAAGCGCTTCTCAATTTTATGTTGCTTTTTTTAGTGTGCTCGGCAATAATAATTACCACCGTTTTTTTTAGTACACGGATACCTTTGAAGCAAAACAACCAGTTACTGGAAGATAAAAATACTGCCGTAAAAAATACGGAACTAAGAAGTGATTTTACTGATAAATTTATAATTATTTCTAAAATGGTTGATGATCTGGGGAACAAAACTCCGGCAGAAATTAAGATAGCAGACATTGAGATAAACAATCAACTTGCAGAACTTGGCAAGTTAACAATCGAAAGCGAGGGTAAGGAAAAGGATTTATACGACCACGTTTTAAAAAATCTTAGCAATTATCATGAAGAAAAACTAAAAGTTAAACAAGGAATTGAAAGTGGTGCAACTGATAAAAAATGGGAAGATAAAGTTTCAGACCTGCGCAGAGATAACGAAGTATTATACAAAAGTCTTGACGATTGTCGTAAATCCAGATCTACTCCAAATTAATAAAATGGTTGGCCAAAAAATATAGCAATGAATTCAAAAAGTATATATGAACGAAAAATAAAAGGCCTTGATAATTCTGTTTGGCTTTTTATGTGTATAACTATGCTTTTATCAATGATCTTATTAACGTCATTTTTATTAGATCGAAAAAATTGCATCCCTTTCACTTTTAAAATTACCCCAAAAACAGATAGTGGTTATTATACAGAAAAAAATCTGTCTTTTAGTTTATCTACATCTGCAAAAAATGTTACGTGGGATTTTGGAGATGGCACACCTGTAAAGACCGGTGTTTATGTATCTCACGAATACCACAAAGCAGGAAAATTCAATGTTACTGTAAGCATAAAAGAGGGTTGTGAAGAAACCCAGGAAATTACTGTAAAGAAAAGCCTGCTTGACCATTCAACAGGCAATGAGATTGAAGGCCCGGTAACAATCGCCATTGAAAAAGAAGCTGAATTTAATTGTAGTATTTATGGCTCTTCCTGGAGATGGGAAGTTATGGATCATCCCGAAATAAAGGCCAATACAGAAAAGTTAGGAACTGCAAAATTCCGCTTTACAAATGGTGGAACATATTACGTTCAGGTTATTCTTGATGATGACCGTACTAAAAGTTATACAAAAGAAATAGTGGTAACAGATAGCAGGGTAAAACCTAAGTCAACTGAACTTAATGATATAAAACCGATTTTTACAGATCAGAGAGGCCTCAAAAAACCAGAACCAACTCAACAACCTCAACAGCCACAAGAAACGAAAACAGGTATTACTTACATCTCCAACAAATCTTTTAAAGATTTACTTGATGGTGTTATATCAGACGATAACTCGAGTAAACCACTGATTTATTTTGATAAATTCTTGAATAATGGTAAGGAAACAACTGTTAAAATTGAAGGAAGTAGTTCTATGAGTTTTAATAAGTTTTATAATTTTCTTAAGAATAATGGAAGCCTGATAATAACAAATGTAATATTAGCCAGAGATCCTGAGCAAAAAGTAATGTTTATATCAGTTACCTTTTCCAAATGATTCTAAAGACCTTTTATTTTATATTTTATGCAGGATTACCTTAAGCTACCATTAAAATTTGAACAGTTTTTTGAAAAGAAAAAACTAGATACCTGTCCGCTTAATGAATCAATCTACCGAAATTTACACCTGCTTATTACCACCCAACTCGAAGAAAATAAACAGGATTTCAGATACGGATCGCAATTTTGGGATCACGATTATGATATACACATGTCAAATGATGCCCGCAGGGAAATGGTTATGACATCATTAAAAAAACAATTACAGTTATACGAGAAAAGAGTACTTAATCCTATAGTTGAAGTAAATGTAAAACAAAAAGAATACCGATTATCTGCCAGTGTACAATTAAGAAGAAGGATTGAAATAATCATTACGGGCAACCTGGTAAGGAACAATGAACCTTTTCGTTTTCAAACCGGTTTTTTTATCGGGCCAATGCTTTTTGATTAAACTCTTAAAAAAACGAACTACTAAGGCAGAAGTGAATTTATTTAAATTATGGCAGAAATAAAACGTGAACGGATAAAAGACCAGATGGTAAATACTGCTGCCAGGGTTTGGAATATTGAAGAGAGTGAGATAGAACAGAGTTTTGACCCGTTGGCAATGCTTTTAATTGAAGCATGTGCTGCAGAAATGGAAAAAATAGGGAATGAAATAAACAGTTCTCACACCCGGCTGCTCGATTATCTTGCAGAAATAGTTTTACCTGAATCATTATTTGGATCAACACCAGCCACAGGTATTGTACAGGCAATGCCCATTGATGCAAAAACTGAAATTGGTCTAAATGATGCTTTCTATCTTACCCAAAAAATTCAACGGCCTGTAACCGGTAATTTCGAAACAATTGACCTGCATCTCTCTCCCATTGGAAAGTTTACACTTTTAAAAACGGAGATAGCATACCTTGTTTCGGGCAATAAACTTTTCAGGATAAAGGATAATAACAGTAAGGAATTACTATTTTCGCCCGAAAGGTTGGTTAATTCCAACGAAATATGGCTACTCTTACATTCTGATAAAACACTGGACTCGCTTAAGGGACTTAGTTTATATTTCGATCTAAAAAGCCATTCCGGTGCCAACAGTTTTTATAATGCACTGGGCTATAGCAAATGCTGGTTAAATGAAATGCCTGTTGATATTGCTACTGGGTACGGCCCCGAAAAAGACTTTGGCATAGACCAACGTGAAATCCTGTTATCCGGCGATAGCCGAACCAATAAAATTAACAGGAAGGCCGGTTATATTTACCAAAACCGTTTTTTACAAATATGCGGCAGTGCAAAAATTACAAAAACCGAAATTCCATTACAATTACGTGAAAAATTTCCTGCAGAAATTTCCAAACAACTGGAAGCCGAAAATCTCGATTTTATTAAAATAGAGTTACCCCAGTATTTTTCGCAGGAAGTATTTGACATTGTTACCAGTGCTGTAAATGCCTTTCCTGCCATTAATAAAAAATGTAACAGTTTTAATTACAGAACAGATGACTGGATCAACATTATACCCGTTCCTGTAGATGGTTCTTTTTTTGATCTTGCATCTGTAAAAAACGAAAAAGGAGAACAATATAAAATACGCCCTGCTGCCGGTATTGACAGTGTTGCTGCCGGCGAAGTTGTAGTAAGAACAAGTGGTGTAGGTAAAGCAAGCTCGCAGGAAGTAAGGGAAATGATAAACAGTATAACCGAAACCATCAGGGATCAAAGCGCCTATTTCGGGCAGGTAAGTAACGAGTTTATTCTTTCACGCCTGCGTGAAATAGGCAAATTACTGGCAGGGCTTGAAGATAATATACAGGCAGCTACTGATAAGAAGCCGGAATACAATTACCTGATGCTAAGGCCTAAGAAGAACGGGGAAATGATATCGGTAGATTACTGGATTACCAATGGAACTGATGCCAATTATATTAAAGCTGGCTTAACACTAGCTGCAGTAAACAATACATTACTCAATACAAAGAAAAGTCATACATTAACCAATTTTACAGGCGGTAAAAATACAGTTTCAGCTACTGAAAAAAAGGGGATGCTGAAGCAACAACTGATTTCGGGCGGAAAAATTATCAGTGCTGAAGATGTAAAACTATGCTGCCTGCAGCTTTTTGGTGACAAGCTGAAAAAGGTTGACGTTCAAAAAGGTGTACAGGTAAGTTCCAAAAAAGAAGAAGGTTTTAAAAGAACTATAGATGTTATTTTAACCTGCAGTTCGTCTGTAAGCGAATCTATGAAAAGTGAAATAGATACTTTATGCAGAGAGCTGGAATTTATTCTTGAAAGCAATGCATCTCCGGTTGTCCCATTTCAGGTTATTTTAAAAAATCCTTAATGATTATGAAGAAATACAAAATTTATAAAATACTTTTCCTGCTTATGGCGGCACTGAATATATATGATACCAATGCGCAGGATAATGCCACCGAAAGCAGGACAATCAAGGTTAAAAAAGGATTGTTGAGCCAGATTGATTTCACTACCCAGGTTTCAGCAGATTTTACTTTACCAAAAAACTCAACAGATTATTTTGAACTGGGTTATACTAAAGCTGGAAGGTCTTTAATAATTACAACAAAGCAGGAAACCCTTCCCCCTACTACTTTAACCGTTGCAGAAACAAATGGGAAAAAATGGACTATCACTATTGAATATAAAGAGGATATTGATCTTGAAAATGAAAGTAATTATGACTTTTCAGATAATAATATTAAAACTACGCAAAGTAATATTGTCTTAAGTGAAACAGATCGAAAGCTCAGTCTCGAAAAGCAAACCGAAGCTTTGCCTTATTCAATTAGTGAAATGAATCAGCTAACGAAAATATATCCTCAGATTGATTTTGCCCAGCCTCCACCCGAACAGACTATTAATCTTGCATATACTGATAATGATGCCGCTTTTATTGATGATTTATACAATAGCCGGCCCGAATTAAACCAGGCGTTTAAAAACGATATGGTAAATATCAGGGTTGTTTGCCAGAATTTAAGATTTAACGGTACAAATGCCTACTTAAAAATTTTGGTACAAAATGATGGCACAGAAAATTTTCTTACGGGAGCTATGCTGCTTTCCTTATTGAGGGAAAATGGAACTTCGTTGAGTTTACATCCCGGCAGTATTTATCCAAATAAATTTCCTATTATTAAACCTAAATCTCAAATAGCATTAATTTATGCTTTTAAAGCTTATGATGTAAGTGAACAGGATAATTTAAAGTTTGAAATTCAGGATCGCTTACAAAAAATAAACCTGGAATTAAAAATTGCGGGGTCCGTTTATTATGCGGCAAAAAAAGACTAGTGATGGTAAAGCTGCAATTTTTTTTTAGTATAAATTTTATTACCTGCACCGCTTAACCTAACTACGTAAATGAAACTTAGACTGGTCATATTAAGGCTTATTATTGGGGCACTCTTTTTTATTGCTTCGTTCAAAGTAACGGCACACGATATTTATTTTTGTGGCCAAAAAATAAATATAACTCCCAGTGTTTCAGAAAAGCTAATGGATATTATTAAAAAGCAGATCAGGTACAATGTAGTGAGCAGTTTAAAAGGAAAAGAAAACCAGGATATCAGGACAATAGAATTTATCCTTGAAAAAAAAGGCCTGCCCGATGATTTTAAATACCTGGCCATAGTTGAAAGCGGTTTTAAAAATGTAGTGTCGAGTGCCGGTGCTGCCGGGTTTTGGCAACTCATGCCCGGAACCGCCAGGGATTTGGGATTAGTAGTGAATGGGCTGGTAGATGAAAGAACAGATTTAAATAAATCAACACAAAAAGCATGTGACTTACTGGGCAACTATTTTAAAGAGATACGAAAGAAGTTTGGAGTTTCATCATGGGTTCTAACCGCCGCAGCCTACAATTATGGAAGTGGTAATATGGGTAGGCAAATAAAATCCCAGGGGAACAATTATTTTGAAATGGATCTTAACAAGGAAACATCCGAATATGTATATAAAATAATCGCTGTAAAAGAGTTGTTTGAGTACCCCGAACTTTACCTGAAAGATTTCGGGTACAATGTTTTTAACAACAATATCACTTCTAAATTAAAAAATGAAACAGACAATATTGACAAATCAGGTTTTAATCCCATCAGCATAAAACTTAATAAAAGTGATGAAAGTGATAATAAAAATATAACAACGAAAAATAATAAAGATAAAAAAGTAATTAGTTCTGTAAAAAACAGTAATGAAAGGCAAGATTATGTATTTGCTCATATCACCGGCAATTATGATAATTTTAAAGATAGTTCGGAGATAAAGTTTACACTGGATGGCCCTTTAAAAATTGAAAACAGTTTGAAATTTGCCGGCAAAATTATTACGGGAATAGGATGGAAAATAGATGACAAAATATTTGTTGATTTTGGATATGGCAAGAAACTCTTAATTATTGATTACAAAAACCATAAGCATGATGGGATTTTGGAAACAGCCTTGCAAGACAACCACGAAATTTGTTTACAGGTAACCGAATTGATGAATTAGTAAAACCGTAAGTCGGCTTAAATTAATAAAAAACCGATGCCAAACCGCCAAAAAAGTCTTCATTTACAAAACATACTTTGTAAAAACCGCGAAGTTGAGTAAATTTATAATCTTTAATGATTCTACCACAGTATTTTAAAAACTTAACTATATATGCAACCCAAAAATAAGGTCATACGTAAAAAAACCTTTACTAATTTTTTACTGCTGTTTTTGCTATGCATAATAATTATCACCACTACCATTTTTTTTAGCTTCCAGGCCCCCTTGAAGCAGAACGACCAGTTGTTGAAAGAAACGAGGTCTTATGTAAAGGATAAAGAATTTTCAAGAGTCTTTATGTCCGAAATGTCAAATATTGCAGGTATGCTTGACACTATCAATACAAAATCATCAAAACCTGACCTGCTGGATGGAAATATTACGGAGGGTATCAAAAAATTAAACGCAAAAATTGATGAAGATTCTACAACTGATAAGTCATTTTACAGCAGTATGGTTTTTCTTTTGTCCGATATTCAGTCTGCAAAAAAACAATTGCGTGAAAATACCGGTAAGGATCTGAATGCGGGTGAACTGCAGCAACAGATTGAATCTTTAAAGAGTACACTGGAATCTTCAAAAATTGAAAACTTAAATTTAAAGCAACAGGTATTTTTATTACAGCAGCAAAAGTAGCACTAAATTTTTCTACCTAATGAAGTCGAAAAGAATATTTACAAGGCAGATAATGGGATTGGATTACCGGGTGTTTCGGATAATTCTTGCCTTTATGATATTACCTGTTGGCTTATTAAGTTATCGCCTGTTGGACAAAAAAAAATGTATTCCTGTAAATTTCATTATTAAAACCATAACATCGCATACAGATAGTACTTACAGCGCAGGTGAATCATTATCTTTTATCGGATCTAATTCTGAAGCTCAGATAAAGTGGGATTTTGGAGACAATTCAGCTGAAGTTACCGGTCAATATGTTACTCATAAATATTTAAGTACCGGTTCGTTTGAAGTTTCAGCATTTACGGGAGTATCGTGCCAGACAGTTAAAAAAATAACCATCGAATTGCCATCAGGCCCCGGTAAAAGCAGCGACCAGGTAAACTCTGGTGAAGAAATCATTGGCCCCCTTTCAACGACGGCAGGCTTTGATGTAACTTTTACATGCATGGTTAGCGCTCAATCTTACGAATGGTCAATTCCTAATTATCCAAAAATGATCCGCACCGGTTCCTCTGCAAAATTTGTATTCCCGGCTGCTGGTAAATTTCTGGTTCAGGTAACGCTGGATCATGACCGTACAAAAAGATATACGAAAGAAATTATAGTAGAAGCCCTGCCGGTTGTAAAACAACTGGTTCCTGAAGATGTAAAGCCGCTAATTCCCAATGATGTAAAACCACTACCCGATCCAAAAACTTTCAGTGTAAAAATTTCAGATGCAGTTTTTACCGAATACCTCGGCCAGGTGATTGACAAAAAAATGGCTGCGCCCGATTTTGATAAATATCTTTGTTATAAAGGAGAAACGAAAGTAGTATCAAATGGCGATATTATTACTTTTAACGCCCTTTGTGAAGAGATCAGTGGAAAAAAACGGAGAAAATTCATAATTGGCAAAACTAAGATCAAGATTAACTCTGCACTGCTACGGCGTGATAATGACGGGTGCGTAAATATTATAGAAGTTAAATACCACTAATTATTTTATTGCTCTAAAAATAAGTTCAAATATTTAACGGATGAAAAAAAGGCTGTTCTTTCGCTTACCATTATTACCTGTTTTCTTTTTTTTTAGTTTATTCAGTTTTTCTGTAACCAATCTTTTTGCACAAGAGGCCGAAGCTCAGGTTAAAATTTCAATACGTATACTGGAAACCAATTACAAAAATATAGACGACAAAGGGAAAAATAAATATGTATGGAAATTTTATAAAGGAGTTGATGTCAATAATCCGGCATCAGTACTTACTAATCAAAAATTAGAAACCTGTTTTCTTGTTAAGTCAAGGAAAAGCAAAATAACCAAAGAAATCAGTGATGCAAAAGATGAATTAAAACCATTTTTGGCCGACATAGCAGGGTTCAAAATAACAATGGTGGCATTTCTCAATAAAAAAGGTGGCGAAAAGTGTGATGTTGATGCGAAAGATAAATATTATAGCATAAAAACTGAATACATTAAGCCCGATAACCTTGCTTCGGGTGTGTGGAGCCCTGAAATTAAAATTGAAACTGCATCAGGATGGTTTGACGCTACTATCGTTTATAAATATGAATTGTCCGAAGGGCTTGGCATAATAGAATCTTCGGGTAATAATCTTGTAAATGATGCTTCAAAAAATATAGCACTTAGTTTACCTATCAAATTAGCGAAAAAAGAAACGCTTCCATTTACATGGAGTTATACATCCGGAAATGAAGAAAACTGGAAAATAATTCCTAATTTGGGACAAGACAAGTCAAAGATTGAATTTAGCCCGTTAAATACCCTTTTTGCAAATAAATTTGCCAAACCTACAGAAGTAAAATTTAAAGCAGAAGGTGAATTGGGTGGTAAAACAATCCAATCAGAAGTACTCACACTTACATTTGCGCCCCCCGCACCAATTTTTGATAAAGAAAAAGATTTGCAGTTAATCCCAATCTGTAGCGGATTGGCAAATGGTGGTATAGATATAAAAAACATTAAAGCGGCTGCTTCAGAAATTAAATATGTTTTATTTAAAAAAACAGAAAAGGTTGAAACGTGCAATTTTAAAAACCCATCTGTTGAAGAATGTCCCGGGTTTGTAAAAGCCGAAACCGTTCCTGCAAACAAAACTTTAAAAATCAGAAATCTGGCCGTGGGAGAATATCTTCTCTATATTTTTAATGCCGATCTGGAGTCTGGGGAAGTTAATACAAAAACTGAATTTACCATTACGGAGTTAACACCCTTTAAAATTATAGAAACCGAAACCTCTACTAAAAACCCAACCTGCGAAAATGAAAAAGGTGGCGAAATCTGGATGAATGTAGATGGGGCAGTAAATTTATGGCAGATCGTAATTGTACCTAATAAAGGCACGATTAGCCGGGATGGAAACAATATTTCGTTTAAAAACCTTGAAGCAGGAAAATATACAGTTTATTTAAGTGATCAGTGTGGACCCGAAAAAAGTAAAACATATATTTTAAAGAAGCCTAAGCAAATAAGCATTGATAAGATATCCCCACTACAGGATGAAACCGGTTTTTATATACAACTAAATGTTCTAAACGGTTCTAATAATTATAAAGCAAAAATAACTGATCAGGAAAATATTGTTACTGAAGATTCTTTTTCTTTTTTGCCTGATATTAAAATACCGATCAGTAAAATCGGTATTTATAATATTGAGATTACAGATACTGGCAGCCCTGCCTGTCCTCCCGCCCGGGTTAAAGTTAAAGTGGATAAATCACCAACACCCAAGACTGGAAAATTCAAAATTAAGCTATTGGATGAATAGAGTTTCTAACTATATCCCTGCCAAAACATCTGATATATAATTAAACTATCCGATCAAATAGCCAATGTTTGTTTTGCAATTCAAAAAAACTTAAATTAGTGTTTAACTTATGCAACAGGTAATTTCTGTTGTATAATTAATATCCGTTTATTATGTACAAGCTGGTTTTGCTTTTGTTTTTCCTTTTGGGAGTGGGTATTCATCAATCTCATGCCCAGGATCTGAATATTGAGGGGGACACTATATTTGTTAATACAGAGGCTGAAATTATGGTAAGGTTTCCTACACTCCCCTCTTTTTTTAACACGGTGCCTTCAAATGCCCCCTATAATTTTAAAACAGCCGGAACTGGTTTCACCATTATTGCCAAAGCCGAAAAAACCAAACCTGCTCCATTATTTGTTAATGAAGGTGGCAGAAATCATAAATTTCTTCTCGTATTTAAAAAGAATATTAATTACAATAATGATGCAGAAATGGATTATGATTTTTCTACAGTAAAAAAACTGGAGCAACATATCAAGATGGCTGGCTTAAAAAAATCTGCTGCAAAAAAAGAACCTGAACCACTGGCCAAAGAAGATATAAAAGTAAAACCTTCAAAAAAAGATAAAGAGGCAGAAAGTGCAACAGCAAATTATTACGGATTACTTGAAACCGGGGATAATTTTCTGAAGGCAAAAAAATATCAGGAAGCAAAACTTAGTTTTGGGAAAGCTGCTACACTGAGGCCAGATGACCAGATACCGAAACAAAGGCTGGACGAAATAAGGATAAGAATGGCAGATGAGGATAAGGAAGCAAATCAGCAAAAAAATAAACAATATGCAGAGATTATTGCAACAGCAAAAAATAATTTAAATGCCAAAAAATACGATAAAGCCCAGGAAGGATATAAGAAAGCACTGGAATTAATACCCGGCGACAATCACGCCAGCCACCAGTTGGAAATAATTACAACACTTATCAATTCCGAAAATAATAAAAAAGAACAACAGAGGCTTGAAGGTTTATATGCAGGATATATAGCCGATGGCGAAAAATCTTTAAAGAAAAAGAACCTGGAAGATGCCAGGCTTGCCTTTGAACAGGCTCTCATTATAAGACAGAATGATGTTGTGGCAGTAGGTAAATTAAAAGTGGTAGCCGAAAAAGAAAAAGAAGAAAAGGGAAAAGCCGAACTGGAAGCAAGTTATAAAAACATTGTAGAAAATGCAGACAAATTGTATAAAGCTGGTTATTTAGAGGAGGCTAAAACAGAATATACACGTGCGTTGGAGTTTAGTAAAAACCCTTGGCCGAATGACCAGTTAAAAAATATCAATAAACTGCAGGCAGCCCAACTTGCCAAAGAAACTGCCGACAAACAAAAGAGCTTAAAAGACTCAAAAACCGATCAAAAAGATATTGAAAAAGCAAGGCTGGAAACTGCATACAATAATGCCATAAAGTCTGCTGATAAATATTTTGCAGAAAAAGATTTTAATAATGCTGCTATTGCATATAACGAAGCGATGAGCATAGATAAGCGGAAATGGCCAGTTGAACAATTAAAGGCAATTAAAAAGATAAAAGAAAAAGAAGCCGAAGATGCCGAAAATAAAAAAGCAACTGCACAAGCAGAAACCGCTAAAGAATTAAAGGCCAGGAAAAAACAAGAAGAAAAAGACAACCAGAACCGTGAAAAGGAATATAAAGCACTGATAAAAGAAGCTGATAAACTTTTTGACAAAAAGAATTATGAAGCTGCTAAAACCCTGTATGTAAAAGCTTCTTCCCTTAGCGATGAAAAAAGGCCTCTTGACCAGATAGCAGTAATGGATAAAATATTTGCAGATCAAAAAGCAAAGCAGGATGCTGAGAATTTAAGGTTAGCCAAAGAAGCAGAAACAAACAGCAATTACGTAGCAACTATTACTAAAGCAAACACAGAATTTGACAATGGGCGTTATTTAAATGCCCGCAAACTTTATACCGATGCTGCATCAATTAAGCCTGATGAAAAATTTCCAGCTGAAAAAATTAAAGAAACCCAGCTAAGGATTGATGCAGTTGCTGCCGCAGAGAAAACAGCAAAAGATAGTATTGCCGCCCTGGCAGAACTAAAAAAGAAATATACCCTCACCATGTCTAAAGCTAAATCCTATTATTTAAAGCAGGACCTGGCTAATGCAAAGATTGAATACACAGAAGCACTTCGTTTAAAACCGCAGGAGGCTGATCCCAAACTGCAATTAAAAAATATTGAGGATAAATTAAATGCGCTGACCAAAGCAAATGAGGTAGATGACAGGTACGATGAAAAAATTGCTTTAGGTGATAGTTTATTAATAGCAAAATTATACGAAAATGCCATCGATGCCTATAAAAGTGCATTGATAATAAAACCCGGGCAATACTACCCACAAAAACAAATAACCTATTCTGCAGCAGAAATCAAGAATCTGCAAAAAGAAAAAGAAGACCAGGCTAAACTGGAGCTTTATCAGAGGCAAAAAGAATCTGATCAAAAATTCCGCGATGCACTTAAACGTGCCGACCAGGCTGTTAACGAAAAAAATTATGCTGTTGCAAAAGCTGCTTATATGGATGTCTTAGCAATACGACCCGACTATGATTATGCTAAGCAAAGGCTCGAAATAGTTACTTTTCAATTAGAAAAAGCAAATATTGCCCAGGTGCAGCAAAAAGAGCCTAAAAGAGTAACAGAAACTAAACCTGTAATTATAGAGGATAAAAATAACGTATCCCAAATGCCAGTGCCTGCCCCACCATCATACTCTCTTGAAGAATTAAAAACTAAATACCCCGGTATTGATTTTACGAAACCACCCCCCGAACAGCCATTTAATGTAGCACCGGTTAACGAATCTGTTAAAGCAACAATTATAAGAGAAATGCTTGCAGAAAATCCAAGGCTGGATTTATCAGGTAACCAGGGCGACTATAAAATAACCTGTCAGGGAATTAACTATGAAGGAACAAATGTTTACTTAAAATTCCTGGTTAAAAATAACAGTAACACCGATTTTTTAACTGGTGCAATGATGTTAACCTGGACAAAAAGAGCAGGTAACAGAATAAAACTATTTCCAGTTTACCTGTATCCTGCATTTTTACCCATAATTACATCCGGAAACGAAGCAATAGTCATTTATGTATGCAAAAGCTATTACATTAATGATCAGGAAAAATTAAATTTTGAATTAAACGACAGGCTAAATAAAATTAAACTGGAAGTTGAAATACCCGGTACCAAGTACAATGAAGAAGAAGTTAGGTAGTGCTTTTAGTAAAAACAGAATTTTTCAACCCATATGAAATTGAAATTAACATTATACAGGCTTTCTTTATGCTGGTTACTATGCTGCATATTTTTAAACACCCGTGCACATGAAATTGTTTTTTGCGGAGAGCGAATCCCTGTTGGAGAAAAGTTTGTTTCGGACAAATTGATGAATATCATAAAAAAACAGATCAATTATGTTAATGTACCATCTTTAAAACAAAGGGTAAACCAATACATGAGTATGGTTGAATATTATTTGCACGAAACCAATATGCCCGAAGATTTTAAATATCTGGCAATTGTAGAAAGTGGTTTTAAAAACGCAACCTCTAGTGCAGGCGCTGCCGGTTTCTGGCAACTGATGCCCGAAACAGCCCGGGAACTGGGTTTGGTAGTAAATGGACTGGTTGATGAAAGAAATGATTTTAATAAATCAACCTATGCTGCCTGTAAAGTTTTGGCAAGCTATTATCTTTATATTCGCAAACAGTTTGGAATTTCATCCTGGGTTTTAACGGCTGCTGCTTACAATAATGGAATTGGTAATATCCAGAATGCAATAAAAAAACAAGGAACAAATTATTTTCAAATGCAGTTAAATGAAGAAACTGCAGCTTATGTTTATAAGATAATTGCCGTAAAGGAATTATTTGAATACCCTGAATTATACATGCAGGATTTTGGGTATAATATTTTTACAAAAAAAACAAACCCCAATTCAAAAGATCCGAACACAAATAATATTTCGGAGAAACTGGATATTGGAGGCATGACAGTTAAGGTTGATGAAAGTGATGGGGTGCATCCTGTAAACTTAGATAAGAAATTAAGCCCGTCAAAAAAGGCTGACCTTTCAAAAATAAAATTTGTGAGTGCCCAGATAACTGGGAAGTATAAAAAATTTAAAGACGGAGAAATTGTATCCTTTATTCTTTTGGAAGACTTACAGGTATTTAATCGCTTTACAGCTAAAGGTACCATTATTCAAGGGCGGGGATGGATTATTGACGACAGGGTTCAGATTGATCTGGGGTATGACCATAATGTAATATTACTTGACCTAAAGAACGAAAAAGGAGTATTTTTAAAAGAACTGAAAAATAAAGAAAAAGTAATAATGAAAGTAAATACTTCCAGTAATTGATATTCAACTGCTTCTAACAAAAAAAACAGTTCAAACTGATATTACAAACCCGGTAGCGCAAAAAGCTAAATTAAAACTAAAAAAAAGGCGAATCCGAGAGCCAGATAATCCAAGTAGGCTTAATTGATTTTTTTGAAGCTTTCTTCCCTGAAGGTCTTGGTGAATCATTTACACATACTATTTTACCATCTTTCCCCGCTTCAAAAAAACGGGAATCAATTTTAATTTGGTAGTAAGGTCTTGATAGTGCCACATTTTTATCTTCGCTGCTTAATTTAAAGAAAAGGAGTTTACCAAAATACTTCTTGTAACCTTTTCTTGTAATTGTAATATCGTAAGCAGGATATTTATTTTTCTTTAACTCTGCATATTGTATTTCAGTGTCTTTGGCATTCCATTTCCAGCTTTTCTCACTTCCCTGCAACCCATTTTCCGGTAAACTGAACATTTCATTTTGCTTAAGTACAATATTTTTTTCGGTTAAGGTAATATCAAATCCATCTTCAATCTTCCCGTTATCTATCCGGTAAGGCAATTTGCCGCCACCGCCACAGGCTGCTAAACATACTATACATAAAAAATAAAAAGAGGCCTTGAAAATTTTTGAGTATCTCATATCTGTTTGGTTTTAGAAGCTTTTTGGTTTAAATAATTCGTAACTGGTAACGCTAATTTTAGTTCAGGGTTAAATATATAATTTTTTTTAAAAAAAAATTGCCCTTTATTAATATTTTTTTAAAATACCTCGTATATACTTTCACTTTTAAACATGAATTTGCGGAATTATACCTCAGTTTCACAAAATCAATAAAATTGCGTAAAAAAACTGAGCAGAATAGCCTAAAAACTTTTTAACAAAATTGTTTATGGATTCAGGTTTATTATGAATCTGGCATAAACTATGCGCCTGCTAATTTTATTGACTCTTTTACAGATAGTATTATCATCCTTTAATAATACCAGTGTTTCGCCAGTTTCAAACACCATATACATAGTTCCTGAAAATCCATTTAAACAAATTCGGGCAATACCTTTACCGTCTGAGTTCGAAAGAATAAAAGCTGACTTAGGTTCATTTGCAACATATTTGAGAACCATTGGCCTTAAAGCGCAAACAACCGTTTATTTATACAACGGCCAGCCAAAACACAATCAAAATGCCCAGTATGCCTTATTAAACATTTCTGTTGGTAATACAGACCTGCAGCAATGTGCTGATGCTGTTATGCGTCTGAGATCCGAATATTTGTTTGCACAAAAACAATTTGATCAGATTATTTTCAGAGACAATGACAATACAACTACACATTTACTGCTCCCTATATCCGGGAGCATTTTGATAAATACCTCAACAGGGTTTTCGGTATGTGCGGTTCAGCATCTTTATCAAAGCAATTAAACCCTGTAAATAATTTTGCTGATATTGAACCGGGCGATGTGTTAATCCGGGGAGGTTTTCCGGGCCATGCAGTTATTGTGATGGATGTTGCAACTAATAATTCCGGTAAAAAGATATACCTGCTTGCGCAGAGCTATATGCCTGCACAGGATATACACGTACTGAAAAATCCAATGGATCAGGATTTATCGCCCTGGTACGAAGTGAATGATGATTATATCATTCAAACACCGGAATATACATTCAGGCAAAATGAATTAATGAGATGGTAAGAAATTTTGTCTTTATCAAACTATCATTTTTTTGAATTCTTGGTAATTGCCTTTACTTTTGCCGTCTGGTTTACGGGATGTAGCGCAGCCCGGTAGCGCACACGTCTGGGGGGCGTGGGGTCGCAAGTTCGAATCTTGTCATCCCGACAAAAAAGTTAGGTTTTACAACCTGACTTTTTTTTATGATATTTGCACAATCTCTTAAATGATGAAGATATTAATTAAGCAAGCCACAATAATTTCTCCCTCCTCTCCCTTTAACGGGCAAATCAAAGATATTTTAATAACAGATGGTAAAATTTCAGCTATAGCTGATTCTGTTACAGAAAAAGCCGACCAGGTTATTGCTCAAGATGGCTTATGTGTAAGCGTTGGCTGGATGGATATGTATGCCGATTTTGGAGACCCAGGATTTGAACAAAAAGAAAACATAGAATCGGGCACAAAAGCTGCTGCAGCAGGTGGTTTTACAGATGTAATGCTGATACCAAATAGTCAGCCGGTGGTGGACAACAAGGCGCAGGTTGAGTATATTGTTCAAAAAGCCAGAGAGTTAGCTGTTGGTATTCATCCTATTGGTTCCGTTTCAAAAAAGACAGAAGGAAAAGATCTTTCAGAAATGTATGATATGCATCAGTCAGGCGCCATTGCCTTCAGTGATGGTATTAAGTCCGTTCAAAATGCCGGTTTGATTTTAAAGGCGCTTCAATATGTTAAGAATTTTGATGGCACCGTCATCCAGGTTCCCGAAGACAACACGATCGGCACAAACGGGCTGATGAATGAAGGAATCATATCTACCCAGATGGGCCTGCCGGGTAAGCCCATTCTTGCCGAGGAGTTAATGGTTGCCCGTGATTTAAAACTGGCAAGATATGCCGATAGTAAAATTCATTTTACCGGCATCTCATCACCCAAAAGCCTGGAGTACATTAAAAGATCTAAAGAAACCGGCATTAAAGTTAGCTGCTCTGTAACTCCGTACCAGGCCTATTTTTGCGATGAAGACCTCCAGGAATACGATACCAACCTTAAATTAAATCCTCCGGTAAGAACAAAAGCAGATATGCTGGCGATAAGGACTGCATTGCTTGATGGAACTATTGACTGTATTGCATCTCATCATCTGCCACAGCATTGGGACAATAAAACCTGTGAGTTTGAATATGCAAAACCGGGCATGATTGCCCTGGAAAGCATGTTTGCAGTTTTAATGAGCTGTGCTTTACCGGCTGAAGATTTTGTAAAGATGCAAACCATCAATATCAGAAGTATTTTTGGCCTGCCGATACCGGAATTAAAAGAAGATGAACCTGCATGCCTCACCATGTTTATTCCAGATGCTGCATTTATTTTTGAAGAAAAAATGATACAATCTAAATCGAAAAATTCTCCCTTTGTTGGCAAAAAATTAAAAGGCAGGGTAATCGGCATAATTAATAATTCGCAAATTCAACTTAACAAATAAAATGCTGAAAAATATAAACGCTACCAAAAAA
Organism: Chitinophagales bacterium; assembly: GCA_038328115.1. Taxonomy (GTDB): domain Bacteria; phylum Bacteroidota; class Bacteroidia; order Chitinophagales; family Chitinophagaceae; genus Ferruginibacter. The sequence continues at coordinate 17,584 of JBBQLS010000008.1, read as the reverse complement.
GGATTAGTGACCGGCATTGTAATAATTGGTTTGTCTTTATTCTTTTACTACGTGCTAAAGCTGCCGTTAAACCAAAAAGATCAGTATGCTGTTTTTAGTGTTTATATTGCCGGCATATTATGGAGTCTGTTTTCATACAAAAACTCATCCGGAGAAGAAAAGACATTTAAAAGCTATTTTTCAACCGGCTTTAAAACATTTATAGTAGTTACCTTATTAATGGTTCTTTATACATTTATTTTCTTTAAGTTTAACACGGCATACCGGGATGCAGGCATTGCCGAAAACAATATCACGCTTTTAAAAGAAGGCAATCACACACCTGCCGAAATGGAAAGTAATGCAAACCAGTTAAAACAAATATTTATGCCCGTAATGATAGGGATAACAACATTTAAATATTTAATTTTAGGTGCCTTGGTATCGGTGATTGCATCCGGTTTTTTAAGTCGTAGCAGCAATACATAGTTTCATAAAAAATAACACGTTCGCATACAATGGATCTGTCAATAGTAATACCGCTTTTTAACGAAGATGAATCTTTGCCTGAGCTGTCGGCATGGATAGAAAGAGTAATGCAGGCAAACAACTTCTCTTATGAGATCATACTGATTGATGACGGCAGCACGGACGATTCATGGAAAGTGATTGAACAATTACGCAGTGCTGATCCTAAGATAAAAGGTATAAAATTTCAGCGTAACTATGGCAAAAGTGCGGCATTGAATGAAGGCTTTAAAGCAGCGCAGGGCGATGTAATTATTACCATGGATGCTGATATGCAGGACAGTCCCGACGAGATACCTGATCTGCGCAGAATGATTGTGGAAGAGGGATTTGATATGGTGAGTGGCTGGAAAAAGAAACGTTATGATAATACACTCACAAAAAATATTCCTTCAAAACTGTTTAATGCCGCCGCCAGGCAAAGCTCCGGTATCAAATTGCACGATTTTAACTGCGGTTTAAAATCGTATCGTAAAAAAGTAGTAAAGAGCATTGAAATTTATGGCGAAATGCACCGCTACATTCCCATACTGGCAAAATGGGCCGGGTTTAGAAAAATAGGAGAAAAAGTAGTGGAACACCGTGCAAGAAAATATGGTATAACCAAATTTGGCTGGGAGCGTTTTGTAAACGGTTTTCTCGACCTGGGTTCTATCATGTTTGTTGGTAAGTTTGGCAAAAGGCCCATGCACTTTTTTGGTTTGTGGGGTACCTTATTTTTCCTGGCAGGTTTTATGATTTTCCTATACCTTACCATATCTAAATTCTTTTTAGATCAGACGGGTATGACACAGCGCCCGCTTTTCTTTGTGGCTATTTTAGTAATGATCATCGGTTCGCAACTTTTCCTGGCGGGATTTATAGGCGAACTTATCGCCCGCAATTCGCCGGAAAGAAATAATTATTTAATAGAAGAAAAAGCTGGTCTGTGATTGATAGAAACACAGATAACACGGATTGAGACTGATTTAAACGGATAAAATATGCTTTTACATCAGGAGATAACTGATATAATTTTAAAAAGCTTTTATAAAGTTTACAATGAACTCGGATTCGGATTTCTTGAAAAAGTTTATGAAAATGCTTTGATGATAGAATTGCGGAATAATAATTGCAATGTTTACAGCAAGCCCCGATTAAAGTTTATTACCAACAATCGCAGGTTGGGATTTATTTTGCTGATATTCTAGTAGAGAACAAAGTAATTCTTGAATTAAAAGCCGGCGAAGGCGCAATAATATTGGAGCATGAACTTCAATTGGTTAATTATTTAAAAGCTACAGAATATGAAGTTGGGTTGATTTTGTTTTTTGGAGAAAAACCTACAATGAAAAGGAAAATATTTACTAACCAAAATAAAAGAATCCGTTAATATCCGTATAAATCAGTGTCATCAGCGTCTCCATACAAACATGTCATCATCATAGGCCCGGCGCATCCTTTACGTGGCGGCGGTATTACCACATTTAATGAGCGCCTTGCACGGCAGTTTCAAAATGAAGGGCATCATACCAGTATCTACTCATTCTCTTTACAATACCCTGGTTTTTTATTCCCTGGTAAATCGCAATTTACTGAAGAACCTGCACCTAAAGACTTAGACATTCATACAAGGATAAACTCCATAAATCCCTTTAACTGGCTAAGCGTTGGCAGCGAAATAAAAAAACTGAAGCCAGATATTGTTGTTGTAAGATATTGGATTCCTTTGATGGGACCATGCCTGGGAACAATTCTCCGCATCATCAAAAAAAACAAACACACAAAAATTATTTGTATTGCCGATAATATTGTACCACACGAAAAACGTATTGGTGATAAACCCTTCACCCGTTACTTTGTTAAGCCTGTGGATGCTTTTATAACCATGAGCGAAAAGGTTTTAAGCGACCTGAGATTGTTTACGTCAAAAAAAGCATTGCTTGTCTCCCACCCTTTATATGATAATTTTGGAGAGAAAATTTCAAAAGAAAAAGCCAGAAAGGAATTGGGAATTAGTAATGAGGAATTAGTTGTGCTGTTTTTCGGATTCATCAGAAAATACAAAGGGCTTGATATTTTACTTGATGCAATGAGTTTGATAAACACTAACCACGAAACCTATAAACCAAAACTACTGATTGCCGGCGAATTTTACGAAGACCGAAAATCCTATGATGAACACATAGACCGCCTTGGCATCAGGGATCTGCTGATCCTTCATACAGATTTTATTCCGGACAGCGAAGTAAAGAATTATATGTGCGCTGCAGATGTAGTGATTCAACCTTACCGCAATGCAACACAAAGTGGCGTTACACCCCTTGCCTATCATTTTGAAGTACCTATGATAGTTACCAATGTAGGCGGCCTGCCTGCCATGGTGCCCGATAATAAAGTTGGGTTAGTTGCAGAACCCAATGCAGCATCACTTGCTGAAAAAATATTGGAATACTTTACCAAAGGTGAAAATCATTTTCTGCCTTATCTTTTGGAAGAAAAGAAAAAATTCAGTTGGACAAAAATGCTGGAAAGCATACTGCAAGTGGCCAATAGTAAGTAAATTGCTCTCTAAATATTTTTCATGATCTATAGAAGCAGGGCTCCGCTAAGAATTGGCCTGGCCGGAGGTGGTACCGATGTAAGCCCCTATAGCGACCAGTTTGGAGGCGCTGTTTTAAATACTTCCATTTCACTTTCGGCAAATGCAACCATAGAACCGCTCAGCGAAAACAAAATAATTGTAGAGGCGCTTGATAAAAATGAACAACAGTGTTTTGAACGAACACCTCTGTTGCCTATTGACGGGTCCCTTGACCTGCTAAAAGCCGTTTATAACCGCATACAAGGGGACCACCCGCTGCAATTATCCGGTTTAAGAATATCTACATTTGTTGATGCGCCTGCGGGTTCTGGTTTGGGCACTTCATCCACCTTGGTGGTAGCCGTGCTGGGCGCTTTTGTAGAGATGTTGAAATTGCCATTGAATGAATATCAGATTGCGCAGTACGCTTATGATATTGAACGCAATGATCTGCAACTGGCAGGTGGTAAGCAGGATCAGTATGCAGCAACATTTGGGGGCGTAAATTTTATGGAATTTAATGCAGATAAAGTGATTGTAAACCCGTTGCATATAAAACCGCAGTACCTGCATGAACTTGAGCACAACCTCGTTTTGTATTTTACATCCACATCCAGAGACAGTGCATCCATTATTAAAGAGCAGGTTAAAAATGTTTACCAGAAAAATGAGAAAAGTATTGAAGCCATGCACCGCCTTAAAGAACAGGCCAATATGATGAAGGAAGCTTTATTGCGGGGACACCTGGATGAAATTGGGATGATACTGGATTACGGTTTTGAACAGAAACGAAATATGGCCGCAAATATCAGCAACAGCCATATTGAAGAAGTATATGCTGCAGCAAAAACCGCCGGTGCAACTGGTGGTAAAATAAGCGGTGCAGGCGGTGGTGGCTTCATGGTTTTTTATTGCCCCGGCAATACGCGTTATGCAGTAATAAAAACATTGAATACTTTTGGGGGAGTTGTAAGGGATTATTCCTTTGCTAAATTTGGGTTAACAACATGGACGGCCCCCTCTATCTTCCCCAAAGGGGGAGGAAATGGAGAAGATTAAAACGAAGACTATTTTTATTCTTTTGGGACCAGCATTTGAATTACTATTAAACATCATTGTGTCACTCACTTGTACGGCATACCTTTGCTCAACATTTCAGCCCTTTTTATTAATGCCCATTTATAATAAATTATGGAAGATATAAAAAACATAGTGCAGGCCTCCATCAACGTAAAGCAGAATGTTTTACAAAATGAAGAACTGCTGCAAACAGTAAAGGAATGCATTGCTGTATTGGTGCATGCCTTTAAGAATGGAAATAAAGTGTTGTTTTGTGGTAATGGAGGCAGTGCTGCCGATGCACAACACCTGGCTGCAGAATTTACCGGCAGGTTTTATACCAACCGGGATGCATTGCCTGCGGAAGCCCTGCATTGCAACACATCTTACCTTACTGCGGTTGCTAATGATTACAGTTTCGATGTAATTTATTCACGCATGGTAAAGGGAATTGGTAACAAAGGTGATGTATTGATTGGCCTCAGTACATCGGGCAATAGCGCCAATATTTATAATGCTTTTGAAGCGGCTAAAGAAAAAGGAATGGTAACGATTGCTTTTACCGGCGCCACCGGAGGCACTATGAAATCCTTGTCCGACTATCTGATAAATGTACCTTCTACTGATACACCACGCATACAGGAAAGCCACATTATGCTCGGGCATATTATTTGCCAGATGGTGGAGGCGGAATATTTTACCCCCTCCGCCCAGTCCTGAGCATAGTCGAAGGAAAGGGCTAACCTGGAGAATGATGGTTAAACACTTTACAACTTTGCAAACACTTTGAAAAGATTATCTAAGTATAAATGAGCATTTCCCAAAATATTGAGCTGCAAAGCTCCCCCTTCTTGGGGCGGGGGGGGCTTGCAATCATTTTAGCCGGCGGCCTGGGTACCAGGTTACGTTCGGTTGTTGCTAATCTTCCAAAATGCATGGTACCGGTTGCTGGTAAACCATTTCTGCATTTTGTGATAGAAAATTTACTAAGCCAGGGAATTGATACCTTTATTTTTGCAGTTGGTTATAAAAGCGAAATGATCATTGATTATGTAAATGAAAAATACCCCGGTATCAACAAACAATTTTCAATTGAAGCAGAACCACTGGGCACGGGCGGTGCTGTAAAGCTTGCCTGCAGCCTGGTTACCGAAAAAAACGTATTGGTTTTAAACGGCGATACCATTTTTAAAATGAATGTAGAAAGCCTGCTGGCTTTTCATAACAGTTGTGATGCTGATTGTACATTATCACTAAAACCAATGAACAATTTTAACCGGTATGGAGTTGTGGAGTTAAATAAAAACGGCGCCATCGCAAGCTTTAAAGAAAAACAGCAATTCGAATCTGGATTAATAAACGGCGGTGTTTATGCACTCAATGCTGCCCGGTTCATGCAGGAAGATTTTCCACAAAAATTCTCTTTTGAAAAAGATTACCTGGAAGCATTCTTTGATAAAAGAAGAATGTTTGGTATCATACAGGATGAATATTTTATTGACATTGGTATCCCTGAAGATTTTGAAAAAGCAAATGTGGAATTAGGAATTGGGATTTAGGAATTCGTGTAATTAGTTTTAATTAGTGTAATAAAATATGATAGATCTCAGCAAAATAGATAAAACCTGGACACTCTTCCTCGACCGCGACGGAGTAATCAATCACGAGAAACATCAGGACTACATTCATAGCTGGAATGAGTTTGTTTTTTATGATGGCGTAAAGGAAGCTATTGCCATTTTTGCAAAAACATTTAACCGCATTGTTGTTGTAACCAATCAAAAAGGTATTGGAAAAGGCGTTACCAAATCAGAACACCTGCAACTGATTCATAAAAACATGGTTGCCGAAATTGAAATAGCAGGCGGACGCATTGATGCAGTTTATTTTTGTCCCGATCTGGAAGATGAAAGCCCAAACCGTAAACCTAATCCAGGCATGGGTTTGCAGGCAGTAAAAGATTTTCCAGAAATTGATCTAAGTAAAGCAATCATGGTGGGCAATACCCTAAGCGATATGAAATTTGGCCGTAACCTGGGTGTGCAAACCATTTTTTTACCAACTACCCGGCCCGAAATTGACTTAAAAGATGACCGGATTGATGCAGTATATAATTCGTTGATTGATTTTGCCAATGCGCTGTAAAATCTGCATTAATCATAGCAATCAGCTAATCAGCGTTTAATCTTTAGTTAAATTTCCTCCCTTTACTTCATAACTTGTTTTAAGAATAGCTATTTTTATTGCATGAAGAAACCATTCATTTTACTTTCTTTAATTTTAATATGCAGCATATCCTTTGCACAAGGTATTGGCAAAGCCGATCTTAAATTGCTGGTACAAAAGGAAGATTCACTGAAAAATTATTCAGATAAAATAATACAGGGTATAAATTCAGACGACCGGTTGAATGCAGACAGTGTTTTTACCCGTGTGCTTGTTAGAGCCTTAAAAACAAAAAACTCTTTCCACTACCCTTTTGATTCTTTGCAGACAGTTTCGGTGCTGTATGCACCCGATAGTGCATTCCGCATATTTACCTGGCAATTGGTCATCAATGAAAACGTAATACGCCAGCATGGTGCCATACAGATGAAAACCTATGATGGATCATTAAAACTGTACCCGCTCATTGATAAGTCGGATGTAACAGGCAATATTGCAGATACCATCGGCAACAATTATGGCTGGATTGGTGCCATCTATTACAAGATCATAATGAAGAAAAGTGGCAACCAGAAATATTATACGCTGCTTGGCTTTGATGAAAATAATATCCGCAGCAGTCGTAAGATGATTGAAGTGATGACCTTTATGAATGATGAACCCATTTTTGGCGGCCGGTATTTCAGTTATGAAAATGACAAACCGTTTAAAAGTGCTCAAAGCCGTTACGTAATGGAGTTTAAAAAAGAAGCAGGGCCACGCCTTACTTATGATAAAGACCTGGACATGATTATTGTGGAGCACCTGGTATCCGAATCAAGTGAGCCTAAAAAGAAATGGACCCTCGTTGGCGATGGTGATTATGAAGGCTTTAAATGGCAATCTGGTAAATGGGTGCATGTAGAAAAAGTTTTCAATGTAGTAACACCCGATGGTCAGGCGCCTGTTCCAAATCCCATACGTGATCCCGCAGGAAATATTGACGAGAGAAAACTAAAGGGTGCCGAAGAAGAAGTACCTCCTGTGCCTGCTAAGCCTAAAGGCAAGGGCGATGATTAATGGATAATTTGATTAACCCTCAACCAAAAAAGTTCCCAAATCCACTACCTCGCCCTCACCCATTTTAAACTTCTCCAGGTCTTCCAGGTTAACGTCGTTCATTACCTTACTTTGAAAAATTAAAGCTTCGCCTTTATACAAAGCAAAGTACAGATCGGGGTTAACTTCGGGATTTAAAAAATCCATATAATCGCCGTGCTTAAAAGAAACGGTAGCTGTGCCGGTTTCATCCAGCCCGCTTTTACCCAGGTAATCATCTTCCATCAGGTCCTTTTCAAACAACCTGAACTCGTAATCATCACCGGTTAAAGGCGCGTCGCTACCCTTGCTGATAAAGCTGGCTTTCACTTCTATGTTTATATCGGCATCTAAAGAAAAATTGCTCATATTTTTTGATTTTATGTTTGTTATTTACCTCACCCCAACCCTCTCCTTTAGGAGAGGGAGTACGACCCTGCTTTTTAAGCAAATACTTTAAAATTCTGCGACTATCTCCGCTCCTATCTCCTCCATAATAGTTCCCCTTCCCTTCGACTACGCTCAGGACGTGCGGAGGGGGTTTTAATCGTTCAGTTTAAGCACCGCCAAAAACGCCTCCTGCGGCACTTCCACATTACCTATCTGCTTCATACGCTTTTTACCTTCTTTCTGCTTCTCTAATAACTTACGCTTACGGCTTATATCGCCACCATAACATTTGGCAGTAACATCCTTACGTATGGCGCTTATGTTTTCTCTTGCCACCACCTTGGCACCAATAGCAGCCTGTATCGCAATCTGAAACTGCTGCCTCGGTAATAACTCTTTTAGTTTTTCGCAAAGTTTGCGGCCAAACTCATGTGCACGGCTTCGGTGTATCAATGCACTCAACGCATCCACTTTCTCATTATTCAATAAAATATCCATCTTCACAATATCACTGGGGCGGTATTCTATCGGGTGATAATCGAAAGATGCATACCCACGGGTAATGCTTTTCAGTTTATCGTAAAAGTCAAACACAATTTCGGTTAAAGGCATTTCAAAACTAAGCTCCACACGGGTAGGCGTTAAATAATGCTGCAGTGTTAGGATACCACGTTTGGTAATACAAAGCGTCATAATATTACCGATGTACTCCGGTTTGGTAATTATCTGTGCTTTAATAAACGGCTCATCAATATGGTCAATCCTTGTGGGATCGGGCATCTCCGTTGGGTTATTTATCCTGATCACTTCCTTACGAACCGTAGTGGCAATAAAGCTTACGTTGGGTACAGTAGTAATCACAGTTTGGTTAAACTCTCTTTCCAGACGCTCCTGTATGATTTCCATATGCAGCATACCCAGGAAACCACAGCGGAAACCAAAGCCCAATGCCTGCGATGTTTCAAGCTCAAAAGTTAAAGAAGCATCGTTCAGTTGCAGTTTATCCATGCAATCACGCAGCTCTTCAAATGCATCGGTCTCTACCGGAAAGATACCCGCAAATACCATCGGTTTCACATCTTCAAAACCCTGTATGGCTTCAGTAGCGCCATTTACCATGGTGGTAATGGTATCGCCCACTTTTACTTCTTTGGCGTTTTTAATACCGGTAATGATATAGCCCACATCGCCTGCTGCTACTTCGGGGCGTGGACTCATTCCAAATTTTAAAATCCCCACTTCATCGGCACCATACTCCAGGCCGGTATTGCTGAATTTAATTTTATCGTTCTTTTTAAGCGTACCGTTAAACACCCGGTAATACACAATAATACCACGGAAACTGTTGTACACACTGTCAAATATCAATGCCTGTAATGGAGCAGCCGGATCGCCCTTGGGTGCAGGAATACGGTCAATAATAGCAGTTAAAATCTCTTCAATACCAATACCGCTTTTGCCGCTTGCCAGCAAAATATCTTCGGGCTTGCAGCCTATAAGTTCTACTATCTGGTCGGTTACTTCTGGTATCATGGCGCCCTCCATATCAATCTTATTAATGACCGGTATTATCTCTAGATCATTATCAATAGCGAGGTATAAGTTGCTGATTGTCTGCGCTTGTATGCCCTGACTGGCATCTACTAAAAGCAGTGCTCCTTCACATGCCGCAAGGGCACGGCTCACTTCGTAACTAAAATCCACATGGCCGGGTGTATCAATCAGGTTCAGTACATATTCCTGTCCTTTCCAGTGGTAATTTATCTGTATGGCATGGCTTTTAATGGTGATGCCTTTTTCCCTTTCCAGGTCCATATCATCCAGCACCTGAGCCTGCATATCCCGTTCGCCAATGGTTTTGGTAAATTCCAGCAACCTGTCGGCAAGGGTACTTTTTCCGTGATCAATATGTGCAATGATGCAAAAATTTCTGATGTTCTTCATGTACGTTCACTCGCTTTTTAAGGGTGCAAAAGTAGTTTAAAAAGGTGGGATTTGAACAAGGATTGCGTTGGGCTGGAAGGTTATTATGTACTAAGCTTTGGTGGTACTATTTGGCTGCGGTGGCAAGGATACTTCTTCATTTTTTTTTAGTAAAAAGAAATAATAAACACTCTTTTATGGCGAAGCTTTATTGGGCTTTTATTTAATCTAGTATTGAAAAGATGAGGTGAGCCACTAAATTCAAGGTAGAGGCTACTATTTCTTATAGCAGATAATATATATAATACCATATGTAAAAAGATGAATACAAATGTTTACTTTCAAACTTCAAATATTTTTAGCCGTTGAACCACCTGCCAAATAAACTTTTGTTTAGCATTTTAGTTTTGTTATGGTGTTTACTGTTAAGCATATCCCATAAATCATTCTCTCAAACCAACACAGCTTACCTTACCATAAACCGGGAACTTTTAATAATAAAAGATGGGCTTAAAAAAAATCCCTTTACCACCCACACATCGTGCAATGCATCTTCTTTTTCATCGCCTGATGAAATGTTTGAAAAAGCTATTCTTTATAACAGGCAGGGAGACTGGCAATGCTGCAAAAACATTTTACTGTCTGTTTCTCAAAAGCAGCACACCCTTTCTTCACTTCAGTTGTGTCATTTCCATCTTGCATGGGCCGAATATTTTACAGTGCATCAAAGCTATGATTCAGCATATTATTACGCAGATCTTGCGGGCAAAGAGGCAGGTGGCCTGCATTTGAAAAATGAAAAAGCCCAGGCACTGCTATTTTTATCAACAGAAAGTCTGAAACAAAGAAATATATCTTTTGCTTATGCCTGCGCCGATTCTGCATTAATTATTGCCAGGCAGTCAGGTAACGACACTTTAGTAGGAAAAAGTTTATTACAATTTGCAGTATGCACCCGCAGGCATTTTACAGCCATTGCAAAACGGTCTTTCCCTTATTTTTTACAGGGACGGGAGAAGGCGCTTGCAACAGCAGACACTTTGACCCTCGCCATTACCGACCTGTATCTATGCTCAGATTATTTTGAATTGAATAAATGGACGGAAGGGTTACCCTATTTAAAGGAAGGTATTACATTATCAGGGTACAATAATAATTTTCAACTACAGTATTTCAGTTATACAGTTTTTGGTTATGCTTTTCAATTAGCAGAAAATTACCAGGAAGCATTATCCTGTTTTATGAATGCATTAAACCTATCTCAATTTCAACAACAACCCTATAATATAAAGAATTGTTACCACGATATATCCCGATGCTACCTCGGTTTACATCAATATGATTCTGCTTTGCTGTATGCAAACATTACAGGCAATGTACCGGGTGTTGATTCCTTCTACGCAAATGTATGGGAAACCAAAGCTGCCATTTATAATGAAATGGGCGATTATAAAATGGCAAGCAGCATGTATAAAAAATCAACTGATTGGTTTCGGGAAGATTTTTTGTTCCGCAACCAGGACCAGCTTAGCGGATACGAAGCCAAATTAAACACCAAAGAAAAAGAGATACAGGTTACACAGCAAAAAAAACGGTCACTGGAATTAGAATGGATGATTGGTGCTATTGGTGGACTTCTGTTTATTGCTACATGGGCCTTTATTGTGCAGCGAAAGGCAAGGCGAAAATTAATTTTGCAGAATACTTTAATAAACAACCAGCAAAAAGAGCTGGAGAAATCGCTTGGAGAAAAAGATTTATTGTTAAAAGAAGTACATCACAGGGTTAAGAATAATCTTTCAGTTATAAGCAGCCTGCTTGAGATGCAATCAAACATAATTATTGACGATAATGCCAAAGCTGCAATGGCCGTGGCACAAAACAGAATATCTTCCATTGCCCTGATACACCAGCGGTTATACCAGCACGAAAACCTATCTGCCATTGAGTTACGCGGATTTTTACTGGACCTGTCACAAAAAGTAAGCAGCCTTTTTAAAAAAAAGGACGAACATATTAAACTGGAAATTACGTTTCCTGAACTATTGGTTGATATTGATACAGCAGTTCCGCTGGGTTTAATTATGAATGAATTGCTTACAAACTCTTATAAACATGCTTTTAATAAACGTACCAACGGGCTGGTTAAAATTGAAATGCAACAACCACGGAAAGGCGATTTTTTATTGACTTATTCTGACAATGGCCCAGGAATAAGCAACGATATTAATATAGAAAAGTCGACATCCCTGGGGCTCAGGTTAATTCAAAGGCTTAGTAAACAAATTGGAGGTTCTGCAAACTATAAATATTTAAATGGCAGCACATTCACTATCAATTTTAACAGCAATATTACCTAAAAACAGGAAGATGAATAAAATAAAAATAGGCATTGCAGAGGATGAAATAATTATTGCCGATCATTTAGCTGAAATACTTATAAAACTTGGATATGACGTTACCGAATCTGCTGCTACTTATGCAGAAGCTATTAAGATGATAGAAGAAGAAACACCGGATATTGTATTAATTGATATACAGTTAAAAGGAAAGAAAGATGGAATAGACCTGGCTACAAAAATTAAAGAAACATACCAGCTCCCTTTTATTTTTCTTACGGCAAACGCAGATGCTGCAACAGTATTACGGGCTAAAAAAACAAACCCTGCATCTTATCTTATCAAACCATTTACCAGGGATGATCTGTACACAGCTATTGAAATATGCATGTACAATGCTTCCGGCAAAAAAAACAGCAGATTGCCGGAGGCAGAAAATAATTTTATTCTTAAAAGTGCGCTTTTTATAAAAGACGGGATACATTTTAATAAAGTAAAATTTTCTGATATTCTTTATCTTGAAAGTGAACATGTATATGTAAAAATACACACAGCAACTAAGTTTTTTTTGGTAAGAAGTTCCCTGCAGGAATACCTGGAGCATTTTGACAGCAAATTATTTTTCCGCACCCACCGCAGTTACGCGGTTAACCTCGACCATATTCAAAGTGTAAATGCAACCTCAGTAATTATTAATGATATTACATTACCATTGGGTAAAACTTACCGGGATGAATTGCTTGGCAGGCTAAACCTTGGATGATAACGCTGCCACTCCCCTCTTCATTAAATTGCTTGACTATTATTTTTTAGCTGTTCAGAACATGCAGGCATCCGTTTAGAACAAAAGTATTTCCCGGGTTAATTATTTTCTTTACTTGCTTCTTCAGATTACTATGTAATTGATGTAAAAAAACAGTCGGAAGACCAATTAAAAAACGCTAATTATGAAAAAAACGCTTCACCTGCTTGTAGTCGTTTTAGCAGTGCCTATAATGCTGTATGCGCAGCAGAATGTAGGTATCGGAACGGTTACCCCTACAGATCAGTTGCACACTACGGGCACAGTACGCTTTCAGAATTATGGCAGCGGAAGTTCAGGTGTTACCCGCATTATGCAGATAGATACAGCAGGCAGGCTCACCGTAGCAGCAGTCAACCCGGTTTTCAGAACCTTGGTTGGCGCTACCATCCCCGATAACGGATGCAGTACCGGTACGGGTATCAGCGCCCCGATAGGTGTAACACAGATGGCCACTGCTGTAGCATCTTCAAAGATTGCTGTGCAGGTAAATATTACCCATGCATTCGACCAGGACTTGTATATGTATCTCGTAGCCCCCAATGGCGCCATATTGCAGCTTGCGGCAGCGGTGGGCGGCAGCGGAGCCAACTTTACCAATACAATCTTCACCGATACGGCAACTACTTCCATCACAGCAGGCAGCGCACCATTTACGGGACAATACAAGCCGTCGGGCAGCTTATCAACCACCTGTGGTAATACCGGTACTGTGGCTACTTTTGCTGCTATTGGCGGGGGCAGCATTGTTCCCAACGGAACATGGACGCTGAAGGTATATGACGGCGTAGCTCTTGTGACCGGTACTTTTATCAGTTGGCACATCACCTTCGGAGGCCCGGAATCCATCAATACTTTGAATCAGAACGGCTATCTGCCTCAATTCAGCTCTGGCAATATTGTTCCGAGTAATGTGTATCAGAATGCCATAGGTAATATAGGCATCGGCACCGTGAGTCCGGCCGCAACATTGGATGTGGCCGGTACAATACGTGTACAGGGTGGCACACCGGCTGTAGGCAAAGTGCTTACTGCTAATACAGCTACCGGTGGCGCAGTATGGTCTGCGTTGCCTGCCAGCAATACCGGCTTTACCGTGATGCCCGCCAGTGCTACAACGCTTACTGCAGGTGCTACCGGTACACTTCAGTTCGCAACTTTGATTAACCCTTTTGGCTTTGATGATGCCGCGGCTTTTAATAATGGCTCCCATGGTTATGTGGTGCCATCTACGGGTACTTATTCATTTAATATCTCCCTGGCTGTTTCGTCCGGCACTGCTGTGGGTACAGGCTTTGTAAATGCGTACATTGTTCGAAACGGATCGGGCAATTACTCATCATCTGCATTTTTAAATACCAATGCCGGTCAGGCATTCCCGCATGGCGCCAGCGCAACAATACTTATGAAGGCGAATGTTGGAGACGTTATAACGGTGGGGGTATATAATAACAGTGGCGGTTCGGTGACTATCAGTAATAACTCCGATACACAGTTTTCAGGTAACCGTGTTTATTAGCTTTGGCTGGTTCTGTTCAACTTTTAATTTTAATAAAAGAATAACCACAAGGACATTATCATCAACTGTCTTCCATTTTTAACCTATGAAAATGGATTACGTCAAATGCATAGGTAAGGACAGTGGAGCTGAATGAGCAAATGAAAACTTTTACCAAAAAAGATTTCTGTTTTATCCACAGAAATGATCGGCTGATACCTTAAGTATTTTTATTAATCTATTATTTTAATAACATGGAAACATCACGTAAAATTATTCTTAGTGCAATAGCACTGTTGTTCATTTCACAATTTTTTCAGTATGGTGCAACAGGGCATACTACCATGACAATGGACTTTGGCAGAAACCTTATTTACGGAGGTTTGCCTTATGGAGGCGAAACCGGGTGGGCACTTCATTCCTGGTGGTTTTATATGCCACTGATGGGGCTGTTTGCTTATCTGTTTTATACCTCCTGCCGACCGGTTACTATTTATTGGGCTTGCATTGTGTTGTTTATTTTAACTGCATTAGGCAGTGGCTTTGGATCGATACTGGGCGGCATATCCATATTAATTTATGGATATGCTGTTTATAAAAAAATAAAAGAAAATACTGACAGCAAGCCTTTAACAAACAATAAAGATGCGGTGTAATTAACGCCTTCATTAATCATATCATTAAACCTAAAAAAATATTATGGGACTTTTTAAATCTCTTATGTCGGTAATTTCCACTGATTCCAAAACGGGCACACCTTTTAATTTAGATAAAAACCATACAGTTTATTTTAAAGGCGATGGAGTAACTAAAGTAGATGCAGCACATGTTGCTGGTTTTTATAAAGGCTACGGTTATTTTACAGATGAAACACAAAGTGATGTTCAGATTTCATCAAAAAATGCCGGTGACCCTATAGCAGTGGGGTATATTATTGGCGGTAAAAGTGTATCACCTGAAACTGAAACTTTTTTTAAACATGCAGTCAAAGGTTTACAGGAGCTTTTTCCAAACAGAACCATTTCTTTCCATTTGCTTGATACCAACCTTCAGCAATTGAAAGCATTGTAAAAGAATCTATAGCTCATCTTATAAACCATCTTGTTTTTAGTAAACCTTTAAAAAATAAATTATGAAATATCTATTTATTCTTACTACAATTTTAATCATATCTTGTAACAGCTATGAAAATAAAAATGGCGAAACTTCAAACTCGTCACCCGTTCACTTTAACGGCATTTATAAATCGGCAATTCAAACTAACCAAAACACAGGCGACAAGAGCACAAGTTATCTACGATTTTATGAGGATGGTACTGTTATAAATGTATCGTCGAGCGGCACTCCCGAACAAATAAATAACTGGTTTGTAAAAGGGCATGAAAATGTAACAGAAGCGCCTTACAAAATAGAAGGGGATAAAATGAGCTTTACCTCGGGCAGCGGTAATGCGGCTGTAGAGTATTCGGGCAAAATTGTAACCTCAGCCTTATTGCAACTGCATACCAAAAGCTTATCTAATAATTTTGAAGATGATGTAACCTATACTTTTGCAGGGGAATGATAATAAAAACCCCGATGAAGAAAGGATCGCAAGATTTACACAAACATTAACGAAGTAAAACAAGACTTTGACTTTTATCGACTTTACTTTCCCAGCGGGTTTTCGCAACGTACTATTCTTCTTTAAAAAATCCTTTTCTGCGAAACCCCGATGCCGAAAGACTTTTCCACTATAATGCTGCCAATGCTTATAATTAAAGTATGTCTGTTAACCACCGGGTACGTGAAATAGCAGCCGGTACAAATATTATCAGTACCATAGCAGGTACAGACGTTAGCGGGTATAATGGCGATGGTATTACTGCCACTACAGCACAGCTATTTCTTTCATACGGCATTTATTTTGATAAAAACTGTAATCTCCTTATCGGCGATCGCGGTAATGGCCGGGTGCGGAAAATTAGCGGAGGTCTTACAGGATGTTTTATTCCTGTTGCGCCCGGTAACTTAATTTCCTGCCAGGATTTACCTGCGGTAACAATAGATAATACAAATTTTAATTCCTGGGTACCAGTTTATGACTCCAACTGGCGCAGACATACATTTTCGCCGCTGTTGGTGTTCCCACCCCCTGGCGCAGACATACGGTTGCTGGCGTAGATATGCAGGGCGGTAAACGAGCGTTGGCGTATCTGTGCCCACCAAAACTGTTACAAAAAAACAACCAAACCTTTACATTTTAAAAGCTTTTACATGGCACAGATATGCCAGCGCACAAAAGCTATGCTGCATATCTGCGCCAGTAGCGGGGAGATAATCTCTCTTGTACCGCATACCATTGAGAAACTTTTATTGAAGCGAATATTATGGAGGAATGGTTCGTTAGGACAGTCGAGTAGGCAAAAGCATTTCAGCTTAAGCCGCTCACAGAACCGTACGTGAAGGTCTCCCTTCATACGGCTCTTATTATCCAATCATGCTTTCATTCCTATCTTCCAATGATAAAACAACAGTGGGTTTTCAGCTTGTATCAATTGATATTTCTTATACAATTTCTTCTTGCTGCCTATCTTATATGTATTCTTCATCCACTTTCGGATTAGTTCATTCAGATAATAAAATACACCATGTGCTTCATCCTTGTTAAACAATGAGTAATAATTAATCCAGCCCCGTATTTTAGGATTGAGCCTCTGTGCAAACCATTCTAATTTTTGTGTGTTCCATTGCGTTGGCAGTACTGTTTTGATTACTGTTCTGATATTTGTTTTAGCTGCGTTACAGATAGCAGTTCCAAACACCAATAACCGTTTTGCTCCACCGAATTTTGATTTAATAGTTCTTGGCTGAAAACTATAACTTAGAAAAGTGAAGCTTTCATTATCATGCCGGTCTTGGCGCTGATAGTTTTTGCAATACACAATCTTTGTCTTTTAAGGATGCAGTTCTAATTCATATTCCTGCATTCTTGTTTTCAGCTTTTCCAATAACTTTTCGGCTTCTTCCTTACTGCTGCAATGAATCACAATATCGTCTGCATAGCGTTCAAACGGATTTTGAGGATACATTTCATCCATCCATTTGTCAAAACCACGATGTAGATACAGATTAGCAAACAATGGGCTTATCACACCTCCTTGTGGTGTACCTTTTGTTCTTGCCATTATGCTTTTATCTTCCTGTTCTACTCCTGCTTTGAGCCAACGTTCTGCATACAACAACACCCACTTTTCTGTAGTATGTTCCTGTATTTGTTG
>JBBQLS010000007.1:0-48567 GCA_038328115.1 Chitinophagales bacterium | reverse complement strand
ACAGATGCTATGAATCATTTTTTGCAGCAGCTATCTATTCAATATTGCAATTACAGGATTGTACTAATCCTGGATAAAGCAGGATGGCATATAAGCAAAACATTAGAGATTGCAGATAACATAAAGCTGATGCACCTCAATCCATATTCCCCAGAACAAAATCCAGTAGAATTACTTTGGAGAGAAATCAGAAGAAAATATTTTCATAATATAATATTAAATAGTCTTGATGATGTCGAAAATACTTTGACTAATGCGTTACTAAAATATCACTTACAAAAAGATGACGTGATGAAATTATCGAAAGGATTCTTACCTATTTAGTAGTTTTGATAGCGGTTTATTATCAGGTTATTTTTTGGATGAAAGAATAGTGAACTATTTTGAATTCAAAAAATGTTCTGAAAGGCTTAGCTGTGAAGGATTTGGAAGCCACAGTAGATTTCAACTGCAAAATCTGGGTTTAATTCTTGAAAATAAAATCATTTCTTCTTTTATCTCCCCGAAAATATTGAACACTTCTACCATGTAGGAAAACCTGTCGCCATGTTTAAATGCCATTTTTCCAAATGTCCGAATATGGCTGGCATTGATTGTTTAACTTAAAAGTGATGATGAATAAGGATATAGCTGATTAGCTGTGCAGCAGTCATTTCTGTAAAGGGCATTTTAGTAAGTTGTAATGTTGCCAATGAATTTTCCAGTTCTTCAGAAATTTTTTCAACAGACAATTGTTTCTCCGTACAGCCATCAGTGAGTGTTCGTTTATCTTTACAGCAAAAATCAAGATTATATTTTTCAGGCACCGGAACTGTAAAATGATTATTGTTTACAATGGTTGCAAGTGTTTGGTCTGCTAAGTTTGTTATAATTATATTTTTTAAAAACCGCGTTTATATAAAATGGCAAACTTTAATTAAAATCATTTTTTCGAACTGTTTTTCCTGGTCAATACCATCAGCAACGCTCCGGTAAAAAGCAGGCAGGCTGCGGCAAGCAACATTTCATTTATGAAAGGTATGGATGTGTAGGTTATTGCGGCAACGCCCTGCACCATCAGTAAAGCCTCATTCAATATAACCGCACCGGCAAAAATAAACACACCAGTTACGTTTATTTTACTTTCATAAAAATAATCTTCTGAAAACATACTGCCTAAGATAAATAAAGTGATAACGCCAAGCAATACAAGGTGCAGGTAGCCTATTACAATGGGTCTGAAACCAAATGCAAGATCGCTTAATAAAGGAATGGTAGAAACCAGTTGTAAAAGTAGTTTTGCAATAAGTGCAACAGCCGAACAAGCAAGAATGTATTTTGAAGTTGTTGAAATTTTGGGCTTCAACAAATGCCAGTTTTTTTTGATCAGGCTTGCAAACCAAAGCCATCCAACAACTTGTGCAATAGCGGCTATAATAACCAGTATATAGATCCACACAGGAATATCCATCCATAAGGCAGATAAAAAATAAGCGGGAACAATAGCAAAAGTAAAAAGCCAGAATATTTTTTTAAGTATATTTTCCGAAGCTGTGTTGCGGCTGACAAATGCAGTTAATAATCCCATACAGGCAAAAAAGAACCAGCCATTGTATTGGAAATGCAGGTAAAAATATTCTGCCGCCAGGTACCAGTTTTGGTGGATGACTTTGGCAACCATCATGATGGTTAAGGCAAATGCACCCAATGAAGAAAGGGCATTAAATATTACCGCTGCTTTAAACCAGGAATGCGTTGCTGAACCTGTACCAAGCTTCTTGAGGTCACGCCAGTAAAAAAAAGCAAAAGCATAAGAAACAAGAATGGATGCCGTGGAAAAAATGATAGAAAATAATCCATAACCTTCTATTGGAAAGGCAATGAGCATCCCGTAAGCTGTAATAAGATTGGCATATAAAAGCCAGATGTATTTTTTATAATTGCCTGCTCCCTGTTCTTTTATCAGGAAAGAAACCAGCAGTGCCATGAGTGCCTGGGTTATCCATCCTGCAAATGCAAAATGTGAATGACCGTGTAGTAAATGTTTTTGATCTATAAAAGGAAGGGAGAATAATATTTTGTATCTTAAAGTTACTCCCAGGCTGGCAACAATCAACAAATTAATTAATGAAATTTTTAGCCAACGGAATAGGGGAAATACCATGAGAACCTTTTATTGCAAAGAAATTGAACTGGTGATTAAATTGATATGATTTGAATCATAATTAGTAATAAACCTTACCCTTGATGATCTGCAGGGAGCCTTTTGTTTGCATGGATTTCATTGTGCGAATAACTGTTTCCACCCGTAAACCGGTCATATCGGCAATTTGCTGCCTGGTAAGCTTGATGCGATTACATTTAGTGCAGATATTCTTTTGTGTTTGCTTAAAGTAGTTAAGCAAAGTGGAGATGCTACCTTCAGGATTATGGTTGGCCAACTCTTTTAAAACTAAAAATTTAAAGCGCAGGCGTTGGGCAAGCAATCTTGTAAATTCAAAATGTAATTCCGGATTTTCTTTCAGCATTTGTTGAAAGGTAACCCGGTGCAGCCTTATAATTATTGAATCTTCATCTGCTATGGCATTTGCAGCAAAAGGCTCTCCGTCAAATAAAGGTAATTCACCAAAACATTCATCTGGTTCAATAATGTTTTGAATAAATTCTTTACCATCGTCATTTATATTCACCCACCTCACTTTACCCGAAACCAGCTGATAGTAGAATGAAGACTCCAAGCCTTCCCGAAAAATAAATTCACCTACCGGAACCTTTTTGTAGGCTGCACCCCAAGCCAGCAAAGTGTCAATATCTATTTTCATATAAATTAATATCTGTTATTTCAAAAATAGGCTGCTACCGGGCAAGGTATAAATGAGTCTGAGCAGGAGGCTGCATGATTCAAATCATACATGTGAGCATGAAGTATTACATTTCCTTAAAACCCTTGCTGCTATTGAATCTTGTATAATATTCTTTCCGGGGTTTAAAATTATTTACAAAAGATATGACTCAACGCATAAAATAATTTCAAGCTAGCTGCTAATCTTGTGCTATTAAATTACAACATTAAAATCAAAAACATGAAAAAAATTGCAATTCTCCTGATTATGGGTGCCTGCATGGCGGCTTGTGGCGGCAGCAGCGAAAAAACTAATACTGCACCAGAAGCATCGTCTACAGAACCTGCTAAATCCGA
Source organism: Chitinophagales bacterium (assembly GCA_038328115.1). Lineage (GTDB taxonomy): Bacteria > Bacteroidota > Bacteroidia > Chitinophagales > Chitinophagaceae > Ferruginibacter. The sequence continues at coordinate 45,389 of JBBQLS010000007.1, read as the reverse complement.
AAATGCTAATCCTGCCTACGATCCTCAACGTGGAGAAGGTAAATTTACTGAAGTAGCCGTTGGTGCAACAGTTGACCAGACTATGGCAGCCGCAGGTGAAAAAATATACAGCGTAAAATGCAATGCCTGCCATAAACTAACCAGCGAAAAACTGGTAGGGCCCGGATGGCTGGGTGTTACCGATCGTCATAAGGCACCATGGATTATGAATTTTGTAACCAATACAGATGCTATGATTGACAAAGATCCAAAGGCCCAGGCACAATTGGAAATTTGCCTGGTGCGCATGCCCAATCAAAATATTGCTGATGCGGATGCAAGGAACCTGTATGAATTTATGCGCAGGAATGATGGAATTAAATAAAGGGCTAAATAAAAAATACAGAGTTACCTAATTGCAATCATCAAAAATAATAACAATGAAAAAAATAACAACACTTGTCGCAGCATTGCTTTGCAGCGGACTGCTGGTAAGTATAAACAGCTGTAAGCCAAAAAATACAGGCGATGCTGTCAGTGGCGATGCGGCCCAAAGAACCTATGTGGCTCCGGGCAAGTACGATGAAATGTATAATTTCGTTTCGGGCGGTTTCAGCGGTGGTTTGGCTGTTTATGGCATTCCATCGGGAAGATTATTAAGGGTTATTCCTGTTTTTTCGGTTGATCCTGAAAAAGGCTACGGGTATAGCGAAGAAACCAAGCCTATGTTAAACACGTCGCATGGATTTGTTCCGTGGGATGATCTTCATCACTTGGACTTGTCGCAAACCAATGGAGAGATAGATGGCCGCTGGGTATTTGTTAATGGAAACAATACGCCCAGGGTGGGACGCATAGATCTGACTACTTTCAGAACAAGCGAGATACTTGAAATACCAAACAGTGCAGGTAATCATTCCTCACCATTTATTACGGAGAATACAGAGTATGTGGTTGCGGGTACAAGGTTCAGCGTGCCACCGGATAATGCGAATGGCGATGTACCTATAAACAGTTATAAGCAAAATTTTAAGGGGTCAATTAGTTTTATCAGTGTAAATAAAGACAATGGCGCCATGGATATTGCATTCCAGTTACGAACTCCGGGTGTAAATTTCGATCTGAGCCATGCCGGAAAGGGAAAGTCACATGACTGGTTTTTCTTTTCCTGCTATAATACAGAACAGGCCAATACTTTGCTTGAAGTTAACGCATCACAAAGAGACAAAGATTTTATAATGGCGGTAAACTGGAAAAAAGCTGAAGAATACCTAAAAGCAGGCAAAGGCAAAAAAGAGTCCGTTCGTTATGCTCATAATGTGTATAATGAGAAAACACATACTGCCACTTCTGAAATCAGAACGGAAGTGACGGTACTGGATGTTGCCGAGTTACCGGATATTTGTTATTTCTTTCCTTGCCCTAAATCACCCCATGGTTGTGATGTTGACCCTACTGGAGAGTACATTGTCGGCAGTGGTAAATTGGCAGCTTTGGTTCCTGTTTTCAGTTTCGATAAAATACAAAAGGCGATTGCAGCCAAAGACTTTATTGGCACTTATGGTGGTATCCCAATTATCAAATATGAAAGCGCCTTGTATGGTGAATTGAAAAAACCAGGTTTAGGACCTTTACATACTGAGTTTGACGGCCGCGGTAATGCTATTACCACCATGTTTGTATCATCAGAAATTGTAAAATGGAATATCAAAGATTTGAAAATTATTGACAGGGAGCCAACCTATTATTCTCCAGGTCACCTTTGTATTCCAGGTGGAGATACCAAAAAACCAAATGGTAAATACGTTATTGTGTACAATAAAATTACAAAAGACAGGTACTTACCCACAGGCCCGGAACTTGCACAGAGTGCACAGTTATTTGATATCAGCGGGGATAAGATGAAACTGTTGTTAGACTTTCCAACAATAGGGGAGCCGCACTATGCACAGGCTGTTAATGCAGATGTTATAAGAAAGAATTCGGTTAAATTTTTCAAAATTGAAGAAAATGCCAATCCATTTGTTGCCAAAGGTGAAGGCGAAACAAAAGTTGTACGAACCGGAAACAGAATTGATGTATATATGACTGCAATCCGTTCTCACCTTACACCAGACAATATCGAGGGCGTTAGGATGGGAGACGAAGTTTATTTCCATGTTACCAACCTGGAACAGGATTGGGATGTACCCCACGGTTTTGCCATAAAAGGCGCATTAAATGCCGAATTGCTGGTAATGCCGGGCGAAACACAAACTTTGAAATGGATTCCTGAAAAAGCAGGTATGTATCCGTTCTATTGTACAGATTTCTGTAGTGCGCTGCACCAGGAAATGCAGGGTTATATCAGAATATCACCTGCAGGAAGCAATGTTCCTTTATTGTTCAGTACTGGTAAAAATATGCCAAAAGCTGATTCGGTTATAAAAAAATAAATGTACTGCCAAAAAAAGAACAGGCAGTAAACGGCCTGTTCTTTTTTATGACTGTGAATTGATTGATACTACAACATAAAACTCATAAGATGAAACAAGATAGATTAGCAAGTTGGGTGAGGATAATTTTAATGGTATGTGCAGCAGGGCTGGTTATTGTTTTGTTTGTTCCGATGTGGCAAATTCAGTTAAGCGCTCCGCAATATCCCGAGGGTCTTGTTATGCTGATTTATCCCCATAAACTGGGTGGTAATGTAGATATTATTAACGGCCTGAATCATTATATAGGTATGAAAACTTTGCACGCCAATGATTTTACCGAATTTACCGTACTGCCTTATATCATTGGTTTTTTTGCGCTTTTCTTTGCTGTAACAGCAGTTGTTGGCAGGAAGAAATTGCTGTACCTGCTTTTCATTTTATTTATAGGCTTTGCCATATTAGCCATGGTTGATTTCTGGCGTTGGGAATATAATTACGGCCATAACCTGAACCCCGATGCAGCCATTATAGTACCCGGGATGGCTTACCAGCCACCATTAATCGGCTATAAACAATTGCTCAATTTCGGAGCTTATTCTATACCTGATAAAGGGGGTTGGATATTTGTCTTTGTTGGACTTGCGGTACTTTTTTGTACCGTGGCAACATGGCGTAGCAAAAAAAAAAAAATAGCAAATAATCTTCCGGTTGCCATCATTTTGGTTTTATCGCTATTGAGTATTAGTTCCTGCAATGCAGGTCCCGAGCCGTTAGTAGCCGGTAAGGATAATTGCTATTTCTGTAAAATGGGTGTCAGCGATGTGAGGTTTGGGGCCGAGATCGTTTCAAAAAAAGGCAAGGTTTATAAGTTTGATGATACGCACTGCCTGTTGGCGTATTTAAAAAAAGGTGAATTAGCCCAGGATGAAATTAAAGATATTTACCTGACAAACTACAGCGGTAATCATCAACTGATTCCGCAGAAAGATGCATTGATGATGAAGAGTAATTTACTAAGAAGCCCGATGGGCGGCAATGTGGCGGCATTTGATGACCGGGATAGTTTGAAAAAGATACAGGAACTTGACAGTGGTTTTGTGATTACCTGGAATGAACTGATCCTGCCATGAAAATATCGTTTTCCATATTAACAGCTTTTATGTTTTGCAACACTGTGTTTGCAAAGTCCATCAATGTGGGGAAAAGCCAGGTTTATCAAAAAATACAGGCTGCCATCAATGCTTCCCGGGATGGAGACAGCATTATTGTGGAAGCCGGAAATTATTATGAAAAAAATCTGGTTGTCAATAAATCTGTAACACTTATAGGCATTGGTTATCCGGTGTTGAACGGGGAGTTTAAATATGAAATAATATCTGTAAGGGCGAATCATGTTTCCATCCTGGGATTTAAACTGGTTCAATCAGGTATATCAAGCATTGTGGATATTGCAGGTATAAAAACGTATGATTGCCGGGACATTCTTATTGCCGGCAATGTACTGGATGATACTTTTTTCGGAATTTATATCCAGGCTGGGGCGAACTGCATTGTTAAAAATAATAAACTGGTTGCCTCTGCAAAAACAGAACAGGAAAGTGGTAATGGCATTCATTGCTGGAAAAGCGACAGCCTGCAGATTATCGGCAACAGTATTACCGGCCACCGCGATGGAATATATTTTGAGTTTGTAACCAATTCGGTAATCTGGCGTAATATTTCTTTTGATAATATGCGCTATGGTTTGCATTTTATGTTTTCTCATAACGATGCCTATATCTCAAATGTTTTTGAACACAATGGCGCAGGTGCGTCCGTTATGTTTTCTCATGGTGTAAAAATGTTTAACAACCTATTTAAAAATAACTGGGGCGATGGAGCTTATGGCGTTTTCCTGAAAGAAATGTCGAACAGTTACATGTTGGGAAACACGTTTACAAAAAACACCGTAGCCGTGTTTATGGAAGGCGCCACCAATATCGAGGTAGAGAAAAATAAATTTCTCAGCAATGGCTGGGCTTTTAAAATACAAGCCAGTTCTTCCAATGTAACCATCACAAAGAATAACTTTCTTGCCAATACATACGACATCGGTACAAACGGCTCCCTTGTTTTAAATACATTTAATCACAATTACTGGGATAAATATGAAGGGTACGATCTGAACAAAGACGGGCTGGGCGATGTGCCTTACAGGCCGGTAAGTATGTTTGCCATGATCGTCGAAAAAAATCCTTCGGCCATGATCCTGTTCAGAAGCTTTATGACTTCTTTGCTGGATAAGACTGAAAAGATATTACCGTCACTTACACCAGAAAATTTAAAGGACGATCACCCATTAATGAAACCGTTACCATTATGATAATAGCAAGTAATGTTTCGAAAAAGTTTGGAAAGCTGAAAGCGCTGGATAATGTTTCTGTTACCTGTAATAAAGGGGAATGTATTGCATTGATTGGCCCAAATGGATGCGGTAAAACAACATTTATCAAAAGCATATTGGGTATGGTTGTTTGCGACAGCGGCTTCATTACTTTCAACGGTAACAACATAAAACATGACTGGCAGTACCGGGCACATATTGGCTATATGCCACAGATTGGGCGCTATCCGGAGAATATGACCATTGGGCAGGTGTTAGACATGATGAAAGATATAAGAGGTAAGAGACATGATACACTTGATGAAGATCTCATCAATGAATTTGGATTGAAGGAAATATTAACCAAGCGGATGCGTACCCTTTCGGGTGGAACCAGGCAAAAAGTTAGTGCTGCACTGGCTTTTCTTTTTAATCCGGATGTTTTAATCCTGGATGAACCCACTGCAGGCCTTGACCCGGTTGCGTCTGAAATTTTAAAAGAAAAAATTATAGCCGAAAAAAATAAAGGAAAGCTTGTGCTGATAACATCACATATTTTAAGTGAGCTGGACGATTTGATTTCACAGGTAATTTATATGCAGGATGGAAAACTTTGCTTTCATAAAAATATTAAGGACTTAAGAACGGATACCGGCGAAGAAAAATTATCAAAGGCAATTGCCCATGTAATGTTGGGTAAATAGAAAGACACAAAAATCTGGCAAATGAAAAAAATCATCAAATACGTAATTATAGATATTCTCCGTAATAGAATTATGCTTGCCTATACGGTTTTCCTGTTGCTTATTTCACTCAGCATCTTCAGCCTGGAAGATAACTCAGCAAAGGGTTTACTCAGTTTACTGAATATTATTTTAATTATAGTTCCCCTGGTAAGTTTGTTGTTTTCTGCCATCTACGTGTATAACAGTTCAGAATTTCTGGAACTATTGGTTAGCCAGCCTTTAAAACGTAAAACAATCTGGCTAAGCCTTTTTTCGGGCCTGGCAGCATCTATGGCATTTGCATTTTTTATTGGTGCAGGGTTGCCCATACTTATTTACGAAGCTACCCCAACCGGTTTTATGATGTTGGGCACCGGGTTATTATTGTCTGTTATTTTTGTAGCCATTGCCATGCTGGCTGCTGTTATGGCACGGGATAAGGCAAAAGGTATTGGTGTGGTTATTTTATTGTGGCTTTATTTTTCTATCATTTTCGACGGGCTTGTACTTTTCATCCTATTTCAGTTTGCCGATTATCCTTTGGAAAAAATGATGGTAGGCATAACAGCTTTTAATCCTATTGATTTAAGCAGGATACTCATCTTATTAAAAATGGACGTATCAGCCCTGATGGGTTATACCGGTGCCATTTTCAAAGATTTCTTTGGTACAAACACCGGATTGGTCATCTCTTTTTTAGTACTGGTTACCTGGGTGATTATACCAATCTGGTTATCTCTAAGAAAATTTAATCACAAAGATCTGTAGTATGAAAAGGCATGAAGCAATAGCGCCCTTATCAGGAGATCATCATGGTACATTGATACTTGCCCAACTGATGAAGAAAAATGCACCGATGTATAATGGTTTGCCCGGTAATACAGATGGTAAAGCCCTTTATACAAAAGAACAGTTTGAAACCCATATCAGGCGGCACTTTCAGCTTGAAGAAGCGATGCCGGAAAAAGTAAAACATATTCACCCGTCAATAAAAATACTTGCTGAAGAAATAGAAACAGAGCATCGGGTGCTTACCGGTTTATTTCAATCGCTGGCATTTACAAACGAACCCGTAATCACTTTGAATGAACTGGCTGTAAAGCCGGAAGAACATATCCGTAAGGAAGAAATGGTTTTGTTTCCATTGCTGCAGCAGCAATGCAGTGAACCTGTATTGGCAGAAATACATGAGTTGTTACATTAAATGAATACAGTATGAAAAAAGATATTGAATCAAAAAAAGATATTGAATTACTGGTTGATGCATTCTACAATAAAGTGCAGGCTGATGATCTTGTAGGCTATATTTTTACTAATATAGCCAAAGTAAACTGGGAGAAGCATTTGCCAATCATGTATAGCTTTTTTGAGAATATGCTTTTTTACACCGGTGGTTACACAGGAAATCCGATGGAACTGCATAAGCATATAAGCCGCCTGTTTCCCCTAAATGAAGGCCATTTTGTAAGGTGGAATCTCTTATTCACTGCAACTGTTGATGAGTTATTTGCCGGCGAAAAAGCGGAGCTTGCAAAACAAAGAACAAAGAGCATTTCAGACGTTATGCAAATAAAAATACTCAATACAACTTCAACAACAGGTAAAATATTCTAAGAAAGAGGTTACAAACCTTTTGTTTGTAACCTCTGCATTCTTATAGCAAATATTTCATTTTACTTCGGCAATAAAACGCCGTCAATTACATGCACAATTCCGTTTGAAGCAGGAATGGAAGCAATAATCTTTGCGGTACCATTCACATAAATGCCATCTGCTTTTTTTGTGATGGTTATGTTTCCGCCATTTACCTGTCCGATGATCTGGCCATCCTGAAACATCTCTGGCTTAAATACGCCAAGCGAAACATGATATTGTAAAATGTTTGTCAGGTCATCTTTCTTTTCAGGTTTTAATAACCCGTCAACTGTACCTGCAGGTAGTTTGTCAAAGGCAGCATTGGTAGGTGCAAAAACAGTGAAAGGCCCCGCATTGCTGAGTGCATCAACCAGTTCAGCAGCTTTAACAGCCGCCACCAAAGTTGTATGATCTTTACTGCCAATAGCAACCTGCACCACATTTTTTGCCGAAGCATCGTCCTTAACACCTGACTGACCCGCCGGCGAAGAATTATCGGAGGTGGTTGTTGCAGCAGCACTGTTTTGCTGTTCGCCATTGTTACATGCCATCGCAAACAACAACAATGTTACAGCCAGTGTTGGTTTTAGTTTAATTCTCATAATTTATTTTTTTTTGGTGGTGAATTTTACAACATAAAACTATGCAGTGTGTAATCACCGTATTATGATTGCAATCACAAATGAATAAAATATGATTAAGAACATGGCATGCCGCCGGTTTTATTACGGGCATCATCTTTGCAGTAAGTAATACATGATTTAAATCATTTTTTTTACGAGTCAGCATCATTGAAATAATACGGGTTGCTTTTTAGATTTGTAATGCACGCTAAAAATAAGTTCATATGAAAAAAGTTATCATTTCTCTCGACGGGCAACACTTCCCCAAAGGGGCATTTGAATTTGTAAAAGGTAGCAATCTTAAAAATAAGATACTGCTGGCAGGTGTTTTTCTGAGTCCTGTTGACTACTCTAAGTTGCTTGCCTATACCGGTTTGGATGGGATTGCCATTAATCCGGAATGGCTGGTGAAAGATGAAGACGATGTACCTGTAAACAGGAATATCAGCATATTTAAAGAAGCCTGTATTGCTGAAGGCATCGAATTCAGGATACACAATGATATTGGCATGATGGCGATAGCATCATTAGTGGAAGAAACACGTTTTGCCGATATATTGATTATTAGCAGTGATTTGTTTTATGCCAATGTTTCTAAACAGCAGCCAAATTTTTATCTGGAGGAAGTTTTAAAAAGAACAGAATGTCCGGTTATGCTTATCCCGGAAAATTATGAAGAACCGGGCCAGGTGGTGCTGGCTTACGATGGTAATGAATCATCCGTTTTTGCCATTAAACAGTTTGCCTATGTTTTTCCTGAGCTGGCAAAAAAAGAAACCCTCTTACTCAACATCATGCAGCACGAAGACGAATTGCCGGAGTACAGCCTGGTAACCGAACTGGTATCGCGACATTACCCCAATTTAAAAGTAGAGTCGCTGCATCTGAAACAGAAAAAAGATTTTACGGAGTGGTTATCAGGCAAGCCAAACAGTATTGTGGTTATGGGTGCCTATTCCAGGTCTGGTTTTTCTCAATTATTTAAAAAAAGTTTTGCAACCGATGTTATTCATGATATTAAGATGCCGCTTTTTATTTCTCATAAATAATGCATTATGATTTCTAAAACAGATAAGAATCAATATTTTTTTGAAGTAGAACTTGCCAGAACAGAGGGCAGGAAGGGAATGCTTACAGCCAAAGACATATATGGTGCCATTGAAACTGCCACTGCTCCGGAATTTAAAGGCGGCCTGCCAAATATCTGGACACCCGAACATTTGTTCCTGGGCTCTTTGTGTAGCGGCTTTATGACGACCTACCTTGCCCTGGCCGATAAAAAAAATCTAAGCGTTGCCCATGCTACCTGTGCTGCTATCGGGCAAATTAATTTGTACGAAGCACATCTGGAGTTTACCACCATCAATCTCTATCCAAAAATATATATCGAATCGGAACACGATACCGCCCTTGCCAATGAATTACTGCTTAGTACCTACATGCACTGCATCATCGCCAATTCGGTTAAACCACTTTTAATCAACCACGGAGAAGTGTTGGTTGAAAAGCCGGTCCTTTCCTGATTTTTAATTTATTATTTGTGATTTCATTCAACCAAAAAAAGCTAAGTTTGGTTAGAATTGCTTCGTTATGACAAAACCCGAAATACAATTTCTCGAAGGCCCCCAAAGCCGCTGGAAAGAATTTAAGTTTACTGTAAGCGTATTGCTGGAATTTATCAGAGGATTTAGAAAACTACATTTTGTGGGGCCCTGTGTTACTGTTTTTGGCTCGGCACGTTTTAAAGAAGGGGATAAGCATTATGAAATGGCACGCCTACTCTCGGGCAAAATTGCCCAATTAGGTTTTACTATTATGACCGGCGGAGGTCCGGGTATTATGGAAGCTGCTAACCGCGGTGCCAGGGAAGTTGGTGGAAGGAGCGTAGGTTGCAATATTGAATTGCCACGTGAGCAAAGTCCCAATCCGTACATGGATACATGGGTGAACATAAAATACTTTTTTGTGCGTAAAACCCTGCTTTCAAAATACTCCTATGCTTTTGTGGTAATGCCCGGAGGCTTTGGAACGCTGGATGAATTTTTTGAAGCCATTACGCTGATACAAACAAAAATGGTAAGCGATTTTCCGGTAGTTATTATGGATACCGAATTTTATAAAAATATTCTGGCGCATATAGAACTGATGAAAAGCCAGGGAACCATTTCGCCGGATGACACGCAATTATTCATCTTTACGGATGATATAGATGAAGCGGTAGATTATATACAGAACCATACCATCAAAAGATATAATCTAAGGCCGGCAGAAATTAAGCTGAGGCCATTCAGTTGGCTGTTTGAGAAATAGATGTCAGGCTTAAGTGTCAGGCCACTTCGAATTCTCTGATGGGCAAAGAATCTTAGATAAAATAACTGATCCCGGAATTTATACTCTGCATAGTGGCCAGACAGCTCTCAGACAGCTACTGATAAAAATCATGTTTTTATTTGACGTTCATCATTGAATACCCCCCACATTTTGCCAACTTTTGACCTGTTAAATTAATAACAAAGAAAAGCAATGTTGGCAAAGCAGATAACGCAGTAAGGCTGTTTCTTGGGTTTATTATTGTAGTAGCGGGTCTTTATTTTAAAGCTGTTGGGGTCTTTTGGCAATGTTAATATCCGGACTGGTTTCATTTTGTCCGCTATATAAGTTTTTCGATTTGAACACATGGTATGGTAAAGTGTTCAGTAGTTTCTGTTTAATTTATCCCGCTGCTCTTTCCAGTGCGGCGGCTTTTTTTTAAAATAAGTTAGTTATCAGCATATCAAAGTCTATATCAATTACCTGTTTTCACTGCGGCGATGTTTGTGAAGATATTTCCATTGCCGATGCTGACAATTATTTTTGTTGCGAAGGTTGCAAACAGGTTTATTTACTGCTGAATGAAAATAATTTATGCAATTACTATAACCTGGATAAAACTCCGGGATTAAAGGCTAAGGGTAAATTCCTGGGAGAACGTTTTGCTTACCTGGATGACGAAGCAACTGTTCAAAAATTAATTCAGTTTCAAAGCCAGGACCAGATAAATGTTACATTTTCCATCCCGCAGATGCATTGCTCCTCCTGTATTTATTTGCTCGAAAATCTGCACCGCATTCAGGCAGGTGTAAAGCAATCGCAGGTTAATTTTCAAAAAAAAGAGGCTTTCATCATCTTCAATCCGCAGGAAACGACACTGCGTAAAGTGGTAGAATTGCTGGCTTTTATCGGTTACGAACCATACATCAGTTTACAGGATACTACGAAAAAGAAAGTTTCGTCATTCAGCCGCAGGCAGATTTATAAGATTGGTGTTGCAGGATTTTGCTTTTCTAATATTATGATGCTGAGCTTTCCGGAATATTTTTCGGGCGGTAATATTGATGAAGTCGGCTTAAAAGCGACTTTCTCCTGGATTATTTTTGGGTTATCGCTTCCCGTGCTGTTTTTCAGCGCTGCGGATATTTTTATCTCGGCCTGGAAAAGCCTGAGGCAGCAATACCTGAATATTGATGCGCCCATTGCGCTGGCCATCATCGTAACCTTTGTAAGAAGCTATTACGAGATCATTGGCGGCCATGGGGCTGGTTATCTTGATTCCGGCACCGGCATCGTTTTCTTTATGCTGGTGGGGCGCTGGTTTCAAAATAAAACTTACGATTCCTTTTCATTTGACCGTGATTACCGTTCTTATTTCCCGCTGGGAGTTACGGTAATTGAAAATGGCATTGAGAAAAATATTCCCGTTACACAACTACAAAAGTTAAACCGCATTGTTATCCGAAACGAAGAAATGATACCGGCAGATGCCATACTGATGAAGGGAATTGCCAATATTGACTACAGTTTTGTAAGTGGCGAAAACGCTGCTGTGGAGAAGAAAAAAGGAGCATTGATTTATGCCGGCGGTAAACAGATTGGCAGTGCCATAGAACTTGAAATTATTAAAGAAGCATCACAAAGCTATATAACACAGCTTTGGAACAATGATATTTTCACCAGTAAAAAGAATGAAGAGAAATCATTCATTCATCCCTGGAGCAGGTATTTTACTTACGTTTTATTATCGGTTGCTTTGTTCACATTAATTTTTTGGTCGTTGGTTGACCCTACTAAAATATTACCGGCTGTTACTTCAGTATTGATAGTGGCCTGTCCCTGTTCACTATTGCTGTCGGCAACATTTACTTACGGCAATATGCTGCGTATTTTTGGCCGAAATAAATTGTACCTTAAAAATGCGGGTGTTATAGAAGCGCTGGCAAAGATCAATGCAGTTGTATTTGATAAAACAGGCACCATTACACAAAGCAATACTGCCAGGGTAAGTTATGAAGGTATTGCGCTATCAGGCAGAGATATGAATATGGTGAAAAGTGCTGCCCGGCAGTCTTCTCACCCGCTAAGTAAAATAATTGCTGCATCCATAAACGGCGATGGAGACAAGTTGTTAGCCGTAAACCATTTTAAAGAATATACCGGCAAAGGCCTGGATGCTGTGGTGGAAGATATACCGGTGAAAATGGGTTCATCTGGTTTTATCTATGCCGGCAATGAGCCTGTTTCGCAGGATACCGGCGCTTCTATCCATGTGCTGATAGATAATATACATATGGGTAGGTTTAGTGTGCAAAACCAATACAGGGCCGGCGTTGCCCAAATGATAACAGATGTAAAGCGTCAGGTTAACAGCCTGTATGTTTTATCGGGCGATAACGATTCTGAAAAAGCAAACCTTGGTAAAATATTCGGCCACGCAACGCAGCTTCAGTTTAACCAATCGCCTCAGCAAAAGCTGGATTTTATTAAAAGCCTGCAGCATAACGGCAGCAATGTAATGATGCTGGGCGATGGACTGAATGATGCCGGAGCATTAATGCAAAGCCAGGTTGGGTTTGCCGTTTCTGATAATTCAGCACAGTTTTCCCCGGCAAGTGATGCCATACTGGATGGAAGTAAAGTTTCGTTGCTTGGCAGGTTCATCAGCTATGCAAAAGCAGGTAAAAATATTGTGCTCACCAGTTTTATCCTTTCCATTTTATACAATTTAGTTGGATTATCTTTTGCAGTGCAGGGCATTCTTTCACCCATGATTGCGGCCATTCTAATGCCGGCAAGCAGCATCAGCATTGTGTTGTTTGTGAGTATATGCACTTCATTGGTTGCCCGTAAAAAGGGCCTTTAAAAGCAACTTTTATTTCCGGTATGACTAAAATCATATGGGGCTTTGATACCCGTCAGGCGCAAAAAAAAATACCACGGGTATTTTTGTAAATCACGTTAAATCAACTTCACTTGAGTGCATTATTTGTATTAATCGGCATCAGTATTCTGGTAGCAGGCGGTTTTCTGGCTGCTTTTTTATTGAGCGTAAGTAAAGGCCAGTTTGATGACGATTACACACCATCTATACGTATGTTGTTTGATGATGAGTTAAAAAAAGCGGCAAATTCTACAAATACTAAACCCATAAACCAAACTAAATAAAACATGCAGGTAGAAAAATTTTATTATGATAACAGGATAGTTAAAAATTTTGCATTTGCCACCATCCTCTGGGGTGCTGTTGGTATGCTGGTGGGCTTGTATATAGCTCTGGAACTTGTTTTTCCGCAATTGAATATTACACAGTATGGCTCCTTTGGCCGCCTGCGTCCGTTACACACCAACGCTGTAATTTTTGCATTTGTGGGTAATGGTATTTTTATGGGTGTTTATTACTCCTTACAACGTTTGTGTAAAGCCAGGATGTTCAGTGATAAACTCAGTAATATACATTTTTGGGGATGGCAACTCATCATTGTAGCAGCAGCCATTTCATTGCCGTTGGGGTTAACCCAGGGTGCAGAATATGCCGAATTGATCTGGCCGATAGATATTGCGATCACAATCATTTGGGTTGTATTTGGCTGGAACATGTTCGGCACCATCATCAAAAGAAGAGAAAAACATCTGTACGTTGCTATCTGGTTTTACATAGCCACTTTTGTAACGGTTGCCGTGCTGCATATTGTTCGTTCGGGTCAGTTACCTTATTCTTTTCTGCACAGTTACAGTTGGTATTCTGGTGTGCAGGATGCACTGGTACAATGGTGGTATGGCCACAATGCTGTTGCCTTCTTCTTAACAACACCTTACCTGGGCCTGATGTATTACTTTTTACCGAAAGCGGCCAATCGTCCTGTTTATTCTTACAGGCTTTCTATCATTCACTTCTGGTCGCTTATATTTTTGTATATCTGGGCCGGGCCACACCATTTATTATATACTGCATTACCAAACTGGGCTCAATCGCTCGGTATTGTTTTTTCAGTGATGCTTATATTTCCAAGCTGGGGTGGTATGATAAACGGGCTGTTAACCTTACGTGGCGCCTGGGACAGAGTGAGGGACGATGTTATTTTAAAATTTATGGTGGTGGCTGTTACCGCTTATGGTATGGCAACTTTTGAGGGTCCCATGCTTTCTTTAAAAAGCGTAAGTGCTATTTCGCATTATACCGATTGGATTATTGCTCACGTGCATGTGGGAGCATTGGGCTGGAATGGAATGTTAACCTTCGGCGTATTATATTGGCTTATACCACGCATTTTTAAAACTGAACTGTACTCAAAAAAATTAGCCAGCAATCACTTCTGGCTGGCAACACTCGGTATTTTATTTTATGCTATACCCCTGTATTGGGCAGGCATACAACAAAGCCTGATGTGGAAACAGTTTACCGAAGCAGGTCAGTTAAAATATACTTTTTTAGAAACGGTTACCTACATGAAGCCTTTTTACGCTATGCGTTCTGTAGGCGGCACTTTATATTTAACCGGTGTGTTCATCATGTTCTATAATATTTATAAAACTGTAAAAAAAGGTAAACTGGTTGCCAACGAAGAGGCCGAAGCAGCACCGTTGATAAAAGAATATGTTAAGCATACAGGCGAGCATTGGCATAGGGTAATTGAAAGAAAGCCCATTCAGTTAATGATATTGAGTTTGGTAGTGATATTGATTGGTGGTGCTATTGAATTGATTCCAACTTTCATGATAAAATCAAACGTACCAACTATCAGCAGCGTTAAACCCTATACCCCGCTTGAGTTACAGGGCCGTGATATTTATGTAAGAGAAGGCTGTTATTTATGTCACTCACAAATGATAAGGCCTTTCCGCAGCGAAACCGAACGTTACGGCGAATACTCCAAAGCCGGTGAATTTATTTATGATAAACCATTCCAGTGGGGCAGTAAACGTACCGGACCGGATTTGGCACGAGAAGGAACCGGTAACCTGAAAAAATCTGATGGCTGGCATTTCAGGCATTTCAGGGAACCTTCTTCCATGAATGAAGGATCCATCATGCCATCTTATCCGTTCCTGATTGAACAGAGTATAGATACGGAATCAACTGCAGCAAAAATAAATGCCATGCGTACGTTAGGTGTGCCTTATGAGAAGGGGTACGAAAAGGTTGCCAACCAGGAGTTAATGGCTCAGGCCAATGGTATCCGCATCAATTTAAAAATAGAAGGAATTGAAGTACCTGCAAACAGGGAAGTGATTGCATTGATTGCCTACATTCAGCGTTTAGGAAAAGATATCAGCAACAGTAAAACACCAACAACAAACAAATAGACTATGTATAAATTCATAAAGCAATACGCCGAAACCATTAAAGGGGTAGATATATATCCATTGATATCACTTTTCATCTTCCTTATATTTTTTATTGTACTCCTTGTACTGGTAAAAAAAATGAAGAAAGAAAGAGTAGAGGCATTATCAAATCTTCCGTTGGAAAATGACGAATTAACTAACTCAACTTTATAAAATATATCGTATGCGATTCTTAAAATCTGTAAAATATAAAACAGCGTTAATCATACTTTCTTTTTTTGCAGCTTCGGCCATAACAGCTCAAACAAAAGCTCCTGTAGCTCAGGAGGTACACAGCGGCAATAACCAGCTGGCAACACTTTTGTTGATAATGATTGTGGTGCTGGCTTTTGTAATATGGGGGATGGGGCATGTGTTAACCGCATTAGGAAGGCAACTGGTTGATAAAAGCAAAATGACAAAAAATGTTTTGAGCGTTATTTTACTTTCAGGATTCTTCTTGCAATCTCAGGGGGCATTTGCACAGGAAGCTGCCAATGTAGCTGAAAAAGAAGTGCCCAATTACGGGGGGCTATCGGCAACCATGTATTATTCATTTCTGACAGTTTTGGCAATGGAAGTGCTGGTAATTCTTTTCCTGGCCTTCTCTATCCGCAGGATGTACACCGAATTGTTGCCTGAAGTAATCAAAGCGGTTAAAGGCAAATCGCCGGTATTAAGCTGGTGGAGTGGCCTTGATAAAAAAATATTTACAAAAGCCGTACCGGTAGAGAAAGAAGCAGATGTAATGCTGGATCATGATTACGATGGTATCCGGGAACTGGACAATTCGTTACCACCCTGGTGGAAGTATGGTTTTTATATAACCATTGGCGTTGCATTTGTTTACCTGCTTAATTTTCATGTATTGGGTATTGGTTTAAACCCAACCCAGGAATATGCTGCGGAAATGCAAAAGGCAAAAATTGAAAAGGAGGCTTATGAAGCTACCAATAAAGACAGGATTGATGAAAATCATGTGCCGTTGGCAAATGTGGAAGGAATTGCAGCCGGTAAAGCATTATTTGAAGCAAACTGTGTTGCGTGTCATTTAAAAGATGGGGGTGGTAATGTGGGCCCAAATTTAACGGATGTTTACTGGTTGCATAAAGGATCTTTAAATGACATTTACCACACTATTAAAAATGGTTACCCCGATAAGGGAATGGCCGCCTGGGGTAATACGTTCTCCGAAAAACAAATCAGCTTCCTTGCAAGTTTTGTTAAATCGCTGAAGGGAACCAAACCAGCGGCACCAAAACCGCCACAGGGAGAAATATATGAGGATGAACCGGCTGCAGTTGATTCTGCGAAGGTTGCAAAGCCCGATTCTACCGGCATTAAAAAATAAAATGGCAGAAACTATTGACATAACTCAGCAAGAATCTTTCAGGGATTCAGTAGCCACCATTACCAGTGATGGCCACCGTAATTTTATTAACCCAAAAAAACCAAAAGGTAAATTATACAATTTAAGAACCTGGTTCAGTATTGCTTACCTCGTGATTTTCTTTACGCTTCCGTTTATTAAGTTGAATGGTACTCCGTTATTCATGTTCAATATCCTGGAGCGTAAGTTTATCTTTTTCGGGATCACTTTCTGGCCACAGGATTTTTTCATTTTTGCTATCGGGTTCCTTACGTTCATGGTATTTATAATTCTGTTTACGGTTGTATTTGGCAGAATATTTTGTGGCTGGGCCTGTCCGCAAACCATTTTTATGGAAATGCTGTTCCGCAAAATTGAGTATTGGATAGACGGAGATTCTGCCAGGCAAAAGCTATTAAGAAATATGTCCTGGAATGCAGAGAAAATCAGGAAGCGAACAGTCAAGTTCATTTTATTTTTTGCTATTTCTTTTCTTATAGCTAATTTCTTCCTTGCCTATATTATTGGTATGGATGAGTTGATTGATGATATAAAAAATCCCGGAGCACACACAGGTACATTGATTTCATTATTGGTATTTGCAACAATTTTCTTTTTTGTTTACTGGTGGTTTAGAGAACAGGTTTGCATTGTTGTTTGCCCCTATGGCAGGTTGCAGGGCGTGTTGCTCGATAAAAATTCCATTGTAGTTGCATACGATCACAAACGTGGTGAGCCCCGGGGGAAGCTTAAAAAAGCTGATGATCATGATTGTAAATGCACCGACTGTAAAGAAGATGGCGCCTGCAAAAGTATTGCCGAAAAATTTGAAGCTTATACAAAACAAGGCGATTGTATTGATTGCTTTGCATGTGTAAGGGTTTGTCCTACCGGTATCGACATCCGGAACGGCACACAACTGGAGTGTGTTAATTGCACCGCCTGTATTGATGCCTGCGACGACATTATGGAGAAAGTTCACAAACCCAAAGGGCTTATCCGTTACGCATCTGAAAACAGTATAGTTAATGGGGTAAAGCTTAAATTAAATAGAAGAATAAAAGCATATTCAGCCGTTTTGGTGGTTTTACTTTCGTTGCTGGTGTTTTTACTGGCAAGCCGCAGCGACCTGGATGTAACTTTAATGCGCACATCTGGCATGACCTACACAACACTGCCAGACGGACGCTTAAGCAACCTGTATAATTTAAAACTGGCCAATAAAACGCACAAGGATATTGAGTTTAGCCTTAAACTGGAAAACCTGCCCGGCGAAATTGAACTGGTTGGAAGCGGCGGATTAAAAGTGAAACAGGAAGATTATTCGCATCTGCAGTTTTTTGTAAAATTAAATAAGAAGGATATAGAAAACTGGAAGACCGAAGTAAAAATCGGCTTGTATCAGGGAAATAAAAAAATCAAAACCATCAAGGCTAAATTTATTGGCCCCGAAGTATATAACTAAAATCAATTAATATGAACTGGGGAACTAAAATACTGATCGTTTACATAACTTTTGTTTTGGGTATTTTGTTTATGGTATATAAATCATCTACCCAAACTACCGACCTGGTTACAACAGATTACTACGCCAAAGAACTGAAGTACCAGGACAAAATAGATGAAATTAAACGGGTGTCGAAACTGGCTGCACCGGTTGAATGTGGAATTAGTGATAATGCATTGACTATACAATTCCCTAAGGATTTTGCCGGCAGGCAACTGGCAGGTGAGGCGGTATTGTATTGCCCTTCGGATGAAAAAAAAGACATGAAAAAGAATTTTACACTCAAAGACGAGCCGTTGCAAATGCAGATTCCGGCAGGTAATAAGGGATTATACGAACTGCATTTAAGCTGGAAGGATGGGGCCGTTACCTACTATTTTGAAAAGAAAATAATTATTTAAATGTTACAGTTGTTTATTGTTGCTTTTTCAATCGGCATGGTGGGCAGCTTTCACTGCGTAGGCATGTGTGGGCCGCTGGCACTGGCTTTGCCATTGAGTAGTGATAGTTATGCTGCAAAATTCTGGGGTGCATTTATTTATAATGCCGGCCGGATTGTTACCTACAGTGTGTTTGGGTTATTATTTGGTTTAATTGGACAAACTGCAGCGTTGTTTAATTTTCAGCAATGGCTATCTATCGGTACGGGTGTATTGATCCTGTTTTTTATCATCATACCCAAAAAATACAAAATACAAAGTTCAGCATCAGGTTATTCAACTGCTTTCTTCACCCGCATCAGGATGAAACTGGGGCGGCTGTTTACTCAAAAAAACAATTCTTCGCTTTTTGTAATAGGGCTGCTCAACGGTTTATTGCCCTGCGGCCTGGTTTATATGGCAACAGCAGGTGCCATTGCAGCAGGCAGTGTAGTCAGTAGTGCTTTATTTATGGCGGCATTTGGCCTGGGTACATTACCCATCATGTGGAGCATTGCTTTTTTCGGAAACTATATCGGTGTTTCTTTCAGGCAAAAAATACGCAGGCTGTACCCCTATATGATGACATTGATGGCATGTTTGCTCATCTTAAGAGGTATGGGACTTGGTATTCCATACGTAAGCCCTAAAATGGATATTGCTAAAAAGGAAGTGCATGGTTGCTGTGCCAAACCTGACCAAACTCAGGTTTTAAAATGATAAATATTCTGCTATGCGCTTTGAAATAAATTTAAGTTTGTAGCAATAATGTGTACTAAAACAAAAGTATAGACCAGTTTATTATATGTCACCTCTTAAATTATCTAATCCGGGTCAGTTTTACCATGAAAATAAAACATGGGGGCGTGCGCTTGAATTTTTTAAGCAGGAAAATTCGTATTTAAAAACCCGCTTGTCCGAAGTGCTGGATACAGGTACTGACAAAAGTTTTCTGGCCAGGGCAGAGCAGTTTCAAAATAAATTCATTTTAAAAGATGAGTATATTGATGAGTTGCGCCACGATATAAACCAGCAGGATAAGGCATTAAGCGATCAGGCAGGTAATTCGTTTGATGATAAATTAATTGTGCGTCATGAAAAACTCAGGAAGGAAATGGAGTTTTTTGAAATGGATTTCAATAAACTGAAAAACGATTTTAACAAGTGCCTTTCAACTGTTCAATAACCTAATTCAGCATATTCGCCAGTTTTTTTTCATTGATGATGATGATGTTGCCGTCTTTTATTTCTATCAGATTTTCGCTTTTAAAGTCGCTGAGTGTACGTATCAGCGATTCGGTTGCAGTGCCTGCAATATTGGCAAGGTCTTCGCGGCTGATATGCATCGAAAACTTATCCTGCAATTCATTTTTATATTTAGCCTGTAAAGCAAGCAACGCATCGGCAACCCTTTTACGTAATGAGTTGTAGGCAAGTCCCAATAGCTGGTTTTCCTTTTCTGTTACATTATTGGCCAGCATTTTAATGAACTTGTGTGTTACTTCCCTGCTGCTGTGCAGCAGGTTTTCAAAATCTTCTTTTGGAATAATGGCTACATCGCTGTCTTCAATGGCTTCGGCGGTTTCTTTGTAAACGGTTTCTTCCAGCAATGCATTGTAGCCAAAAAAATCACCTTCATTAAAAAGACCAACGGTCAGTTCTTTACCGGCATCATTTGTTTTGCAGGTTTTTACCTTTCCTTTTTGCACATAGTACAACCTGTTGGGATGATTGCCTTCTGTATATATTGACTGTTTCTTTTTATAATGATTAATGTTTCTGCCCTCAGCAAGATCCTTCAACTGATCCTTCCCCTTAAATTCATTCAGCATTTGACGCATACCATCAGCATCAGTATTAAAATTTTTGGTCAGCAGCTCCGTTTTTTTAAGCCGGCTTTCCACCGCATTCAGCAATTCAATATCGTTGAAAGGTTTGGTAATATAGTCATCGGCCCCCATTTCCATTCCTTTCCTGAAGTCGCTTCGCTCGGCTTTGGCAGTTAAAAAAATAAATGGAATACCTGTTAACTCAGTATTTTTATTCAGCAGGTGTAATACGCCGTAACCATCCAGTACCGGCATCATAATATCGCATATAATCAGGTCGGGCTTTTGTTGTAAAGCCATTTCAACTCCTATTTTTCCGTTTTCGGCTGTAAGTACCTTATACCCGGCCAACTCTAAAATTTCGGCAGTATTCTCCCTGATTTCAATATTGTCTTCAATCAGCAGTAAATGTTTCATATTATTGTAAATGGATCAAATTTTAATTCTTTGATCGCTTAAAGTTATTGTAAATTTTGTTCCTTGCTCCAGTTCACTTTCAAATTGAATTTTTCCGTCCATAACTTCTATGTATTTGCTTACAATGTGCAACCCCAAACCCGTTCCCTGTATATTGGTAACATTGGCACCCCGGAAAAATCGTTCAAATAAATGCTCCTGGTCTTTTACCGAAATGCCCATCCCTTTATCTTTTACTGTTACAACAGCACTGCCTTGCGCTACCTCGCTGCTAACCTCAACGGTGCTTCCTTCCGGCGAAAATTTTATAGCATTCGATAAAAGATTAGTGATAACATTGCGCAGCAGGCCCGGATCTGAAAATAATATTTCCTCACCGGTATGTACATAGTTAAAGTGCTGGCCGCTTTTGGCAATACCCTCCATTTCGCTGCAAAGTAAACTGATAAGTTCTTTAATATTGAAATCAATGTTATTGGCAGTTATTTTTCCATCTTCTATTTTGCCAATAGATAAAAATTCATTTAGCAGATTGGTTAGGTTACTTACCGATGATTTGATGCGCTGAATGTGTTTATTTCTTTGTTCCTGCTCGCTTGAATCCACATATTTGCCTGCCAACGATGCCGATGAAAGTATGGTACTGAGTGGTGTACGGAATTCATGCGATGCCATGGACACAAACCTGCTTTTCAGGTCACTTAAATCTTTCTCTTTACTCAGGGCTTTTGTCAGTTCATCTTTCGACGCCTCCAGTTGCAGAAGTGTATCCTGCAGTTGCCTGGTTCTTAAGGCCACTTTGCCTTCCAGCTCATTATTCAGATCTTCTATTTTTTTATTGGTGGTGGCCAGTTGCTCCTTCTGCAGATTTATGGCCTTTTCAAATTCTTTTCTTTTGGTAATATCACTTACAAATGCAATGGTGAAAATTTCTTCACCCATTACATAGCTGCTTAAACTTACTTCAACCGGAAACTCAGATCCATCTTTTTTTACTGCAAATAAATCCTTACCCAATCCCATCGGCCTGGGATGCGGATTTTCTATATAGTGATCACGCAGGTGAACATGTTTTGAATGATAGCGCATTGGTATTAACTGCTCAATCGATTTTCCAACCAGCTCATCGGGATTTCCAAATCCAAATTGGGTTAATAAAAAATTATTAACTAACAATATTTCTGCTTTGGCGTTGGCAACAACAATACCCATAGAAGCATATTGAAAAAGCGCTTCAAATTTGTCTTTCTCCTCTTTTAGTTTCTGAATGGTCATCATTGCCTGTACATTGGTTTATTATTTGTAAATTTACAACAATGATGACAGATGTTGTTTAAAAGAAAAATGGAATTTTTAAGTCATTTTAAAACAAAAGACAGGTGTAGCTAAAATAAACAAATTAAAATGGCTTTACAGCAAACTGAAATTACTGGCTTAACGGAGCAGGAAGTAAAAACCGCCCGTAAATTATATGGGGCTAATGAGCAGGAGATGAAGCACCAAAGTGGGTTTTTAACTGCATTGAAGGATATTATTAAAGAGCCGATGTTTATTTTACTGCTGGTTGCCAGTGCTGTTTATTTTATTACGGGTAATACCACAGATGGTATTTTTATGGCAGCCGCCATTGTACTCGTATCAACCATATCTCTTTACCAGGATTCCCGGAGCCGTAATGCGCTGGATGCACTCAGGCTGCTCACCCAGCCACACTGCACAGTAATACGCAGTGGCGAAACAATCGAAATTAACAGCGAAGATATTGTTACCGGAGACTTTATGGTTGTTGAAGAAGGGAAGAATGTACCGGCAGACGGAATCATTATCCAATCCAACGATTTTTCGGTAAATGAATCCATTCTTACCGGCGAATCGTTGAGTGTATTTAAATCTGCAACAGACGAAGATAAAATGGTATACCAGGGAACTTCCGTTGCCGGAGGATTGGCCATTTGTAAAGTAACCGGTATAGGCAGTGCAACCAAACTGGGCAAAATAGGAAAGAGTCTGGAGTCTATTAAAGAAGAGAAAACACCTCTGCAAATACAGATCGGCAATTTTGTAAAAAAAATGGCCATCGTTGGCATTATTGTCTTCCTCATTGTTTGGGTGATCAATTATTTTCAATCAAAAAATGTGTTCGATAGCCTGCTAAAATCACTCACGCTTGCCATGAGTATTTTGCCAGAAGAGATTCCTGTAGCTTTCACCACTTTTATGGCACTGGGTGCGTGGCGTTTAATGAAACTGGGTGTTATAGTAAAACAAACAAAAACGGTTGAATCGCTTGGGAGTGCTACCGTTATTTGTGTAGATAAGACGGGAACCATTACCGAAAATAAAATGTCGCTGGTAAAATTATTTGCATTAAAAACCAAAAAAATAACCGATGCTGAAGGCACAACGGGTGATGCAGAAAAAGAACTGGTGCGTATGGCAATGTGGGCAAGCGAACCCATTGCCTTCGATCCTATGGAAGTGGCTTTGCATGATAAGTATGCCAAACTGTTTGCCAACGATGAAAGACCGGCGTATAAAATGATTCATGAATATCCCCTCAGTGGCAGGCCGCCCATGATGACGCACCTTTTTGAAGATGCCGGTGGCAACCGTATAATAGCTGCCAAAGGTGCGCCGGAAGCTATCATCAAAGTATCTGAATTAACTACCGATGAAAAAACAGCGATTGCAAAAGCACTGGATGAAATGACGGCAGATGGTTACCGGGTATTAGCAGTAGCAGAAACAAAGCATATTGAAAATAATTTTCCGGCAGAACAACAGGCTTTTCACTTTCAGTTTTTGGGGTTGGTTGCTTTTTACGATCCTCCCAAGAAAAATATCTCTTCGGTATTTAAAGCTTTTGACAAAGCCGGTATTGCTGTAAAAATTATTACAGGCGATAACAGAGCTACCACACAAACCATTGCAGTGCAGGTAAATTTTAAAGGAGCAGATAAAAGCCTGGATGGGGATGAGTTGAATGTGTTATCAGATATTGAATTAAGAGAAGCAGTAAAAAAAGTGAATATTTTTACACGCATGTTTCCCGAGGCAAAACTGCGGGTGATAGAAGCATTAAAGGCTAACGGAGAGATGGTAGCAATGACAGGTGATGGAGTTAATGACGGCCCTGCCTTGAAATCGGCACATATAGGAATTGCCATGGGAAAAAAAGGAACGGAAATTGCCAAAAATGCTTCGTCCATTATTTTAACTGATGATGATCTGGCTAAGATGATTGAAGCGGTTGCCATGGGCCGCCGCATTTACAGTAATCTCAAAAAAGCCATTCAGTACATCATCTCCATCCACATTCCAATTATATTAACGGTTTTTATTCCATTGGCATTGGGATGGGTATATCCAAATATATTTACGCCGGTGCATGTTATTTTTCTGGAGCTGATCATGGGGCCTACCTGCTCCATCATCTACGAAAATGAGCCCATCGAAAAAAACAGCATGTTACAAAAGCCGAGGCCTTTCAGCAATACTTTTTTTAATATGCGTGAGCTGGCAACCAGTATCATGCAGGGGCTTGCAATTACGGTTGGTACACTGGCAGTTTATCAGTATGCAGTGCTGCAAGTTAGCAGCGAAAACACAACCAGAACAATGGTTTTTGTCACACTTATTGCTGCCAATATATTCCTTACATTGGTTAATCGTTCATTCTTTTACTCGGTTATAACAACCAACAGGTATAAAAACAACCTGGTGTCAATAATAATTCTAATTACAACATTGCTGATGGCTTTACTTTTATTTGTAACTCCGCTCAGCAACCTGTTTAATTTTGAAAGGCTGAATGTAATGCAACTGGCAATTAGTGTTGCTATAGGATTTATCTCGGTTATCTGGTACGAGGCTGTAAAATTTTGGAAAAGACGAAGTGCAGGTTAAGCGTTCATTTGTTCGGCAATTTCCTCCATCTGGATACCGCTATGGCTTTCTTCAAAAACACAGGCTGTGTTTTTTATTACAAGCACTTGTGGCGATTCATGCGGAACCGCAAAATCTTCAGCGATTTTATCGGAGAGCGAACGGAACTTAATCAGGTCCAGCAAGTAAAAATCACCTGTTTCGGGTTGCTCACTTCTTTCCAGCCGGCTTTTAGCCATACTGCTGATGGAACAACGGGTACTGTGTTTAAAAATTACCTGAGGCCTGGTTTTAGACAACTCTTTTGCATCAGCAAGCTGCTGAATACTGGTTAAATCAATCCAATTCATTGATGAGGGATTAATGAATGATGCCTTCGGCCATTGGACAGGTTCCTTTACGGCTTGAAGTACAACTGCTTATTATTGCGGTACATGCAATCAGAACTAATGCAATTAAAAATATTTTTTTCATTGTATTCATTTGGGGTTAAAACTAGTGTAAGTAAAATATCTTTGCAAAGATAATTTACCAAACTTAAACGGAGAAATAGTATTTATATTACATTGCGCTGCCAAATAAGCCCAAAAAAGAAATAAATAGCCTCGAAATCAATATTTTAACCTCAAAAAAAATAAAACTAAATGTTAAATTTAACCCGTGCCATTGCATTTATCGATCTTGAAACGACAGGTGTAAGCCTTTCAACCGACCGCATTGTTGAAATAGCCATTATTAAAATTTTGCCCGATGGCAGCCGCCAGGTAAAACGTAAACTAATCAATCCGGAAATTCCCATTCCCAAAGAGACCACTGATATACATGGCATTACTGATGACATGGTAAAAGATGCACCAACATTTAAGCATGCCGGCAACGAAATAAAAATGTTTATTGATAACTGTGATCTGGGAGGATATAACAGTAACCGTTTTGACATACCTATTTTAATGGAAGAGTTTTTACGTGCAGGTATGGATGTGGATTTAAGTACCCGTAAAATGGTTGATGTGCAACACATATTTTATACAATGGAACCGCGTACGTTAACTGCAGCCTACAAATTCTTTTGCCAAAAAGAACTGGTTGATGCACACAGTGCAGAAGCAGATGTGGATGCAACTATTGAAGTATTGATGGCACAATTGGATCGTTACAAAAACCTGGGAAATTCTGTTGAGTCTATATTAGGTGTTATTGGCGAAGACAAAATTGTTGACTATGCCCGCCGCTTTGGTTTTAACGACAAGGGAGTTGAAATATTTAATTTCGGTAAACACAAAGGCAGGCCGGTAAGGGATGTTTTAAAGGCAGAGCCTCAATACTACGACTGGATGATGAGGGGTGATTTTCCATTGCACACCAAGCAGAAACTGACTGAGATACTGAACAGTACCTTGTTAAAAAACAATTAAATAAGCACTGTAGAAAATATGTTGATAAGGCAATCCTGTAATTAATGTAAATTTGGGTTTACCCCCTCACAAGCATATTGGAAAAATTAGTCATTATACCAACTTTCAACGAAAAAGAGAACATCGAGAAAATAATCGATGCGGTTGTGAATTTGCAGCAACAGTACCATGTACTTATCATAGATGACAATTCCCCGGATGGCACAGCAGAAATTATTAAATCATTATTACCAAAGTACCCGGGACAATTATTTCTGGAGCAGCGCACCGGTAAGTTAGGATTGGGTACGGCCTACATTTATGGTTTTAAGTGGGCCATTGAAAAAGACTATCGTTTTATTTTTGAAATGGATGCTGATTTTTCGCACAACCCCAACGACCTGGAAAGATTGTATGAAGCCTGTAAAAACGGGGCAGGGGTTGCAGTGGGGTCACGTTATGTAAAGGGAGGTGCTGTGGCCAACTGGCCTGCCGACCGTATCCTGCTTTCGAAGGGCGCTTCGGTTTATACACGCATTATTACCTGGATGCCGGTAAAAGATCCTACTGCCGGTTTTGTATGTTACCGTAAAGAAGTGCTGGAAGCTATAAACCTGGATGGTATTGAATTTGTGGGTTATGCTTTTCAGATAGAAATGAAATTTGCGGCCTGGAAACTGGGCTTTAAAATTACAGAAGTGCCCATCACTTTTATTGACCGTGAATTTGGTGCCAGCAAAATGAATAAAGGTATTATTAAAGAAGGTGTGCTGGGTGTACTTAAATTACGCTGGCACAGTATTTTTAAAAATTACCGCAAAAAGGTAGCCAATACCGATTATAACAACAAAGCAAATTTTAGCCAGCCCGATGTTGCTTTAGAAGGTAAATAGCAACAGCTTTTTTTCATTTGCATAAAAATATTTCTACCACAGTTATGTAATATTTTTTAAAACTGCATCTGTATAACAAAACCAATTGTTATGCAGAAAATAATTTTAATAATTGCCGCATGTGCTGTTGCAATGCTTGCTTTTAAATCTCCCGATTCATTTATTGTTAGCGGAAAAATTACCGACAAAGACGGAAATTCTGTGCCTTTTGCATCCATAAAAATTAAAGGCACCAGCACAGGTGTTTCGGCAGATGCCAATGGTTCGTTTTCGCTAAAAGTAAACAACGAAAATGTGGAGCTTGTTATAAATGCAGCAGGTTATAAAGAAACAACGATACAGATCGGCACACAAAAATACCTGAACATTGTTTTGGAAAAAAGTGCTACCGAGCTAGTAGAAGTGGTGGTAACAGGAGCTTCTGGTATAAAGACTACAGCGAGAGGAAGGTCTTCCAATGCACAAAACATAAGCGGCTATCAGTTAAACTCTCTATATCAATCAAACGTAAATAATGCTTTGGCAGGTAAAGCCGGTATGCAGATAAGATCAAATGGCAAGTTAGGTTCATCATCTGTTATTAGATTGCGTGGAGAGAACAGTTTAAACAGTAATGTGGATGATTTCGAAAGAGAGGGGTATGATTATATTCTTGAAAATACATTTCTAAAAGTAAAAGATAATCCGCTCTCTACTTTTTCTATAGATGTGGATGCTGCCTCTTACAGCAACATGCGCAGGTTTTTAACACAGGGCCAGTTACCACCTGCGGGTGCAGTGCGTATTGAAGAAATGGTAAATTATTTTAAGTACGAATATCCACAGCCAAAAAATAACGATCCTTTTTCAGTAAATACAGAAATCAGTCAATGCCCATGGAACCCGGCCCACAGGCTGGCATTGGTTGGGCTGCAGGGTAAAATAATTCAGACCGAAAATCTTCCATCAAGCAATATTGTTTTTCTGATTGATGTTTCAGGTTCTATGTCGGATGAAAATAAACTTCCGTTGCTGAAACAATCATTGAAGCTATTGGTTGACCAGTTAAGAGAAAACGACAAAGTGAGCCTGGTGGTTTATGCCGGCAACGCAGGGTTGGTTTTACCGGCAACAAATGGACTACAAAAAAATAAAATTAAAGAAGCTATTGACCAACTGGAATCGGGAGGTTCAACTGCAGGTGGTGCCGGTATTGAACTGGCTTACAAAACTGCCACCGATAATTTTATTAAAGGCGGCAATAACCGGGTGATACTTTGTACCGATGGCGACTTTAATGTTGGCCTTAGCAGCGATGATGCTTTAGAAAACCTGATTGAGAAAAAAAGAGAGACAGGCGTATTTTTAACGGTACTGGGTTTTGGAATGGGTAACTACCAGGATGCTAAAATGCAGAAGCTTGCCGATAAAGGAAATGGCAACCATGTTTACATTGACCAGTTGAGCGAAGCTAAAAAAGTGCTGGTAAGCGAATTTGGCGGAACCTTATTCACCATTGCCAAAGATGTAAAACTACAGATAGAATTTAATCCTGCTGTGGTACAGGGTTACCGGCTTATTGGTTACGAAAACAGGATGCTTGCAAAAGAAGATTTTAACAACGATAAAAAAGATGCCGGCGATTTGGGCAGCGGCCATACAGTAACAGCCCTGTACGAGATAATACCGGTTGGCATACAGTCAGAGTTTTTAAAACAGGTTGATACATTGAAATATCAAACAGCAGAAAAATTTTCGGCAACAACATTTGGCAGCGAAATAATGACACTTAAAATGCGGTATAAGCAACCGGACGACAGCACCAGTAAGTTAATGATGGTTGCAGTTTTGGATGAACAAAAGCAAATGCAATTTACATCAACCAACTTTCGTTTTGCAGCATCAGTGGCCGAGTTTGGTATGATGCTTCGTAATTCTTCATTCAAGCAGCAGGCAAGTTATAAAGAAGTGATAAGCCTGGCAGAAAATGCATTGGGAACCGATAAGGAAGGCTACCGCAAGGAGTTTTTGCAACTGGTAAAAAATGCCAACAGTCTTGCTAAAAAAGCAGATCGCAAAAAAAGAAACCAAGAGCTTGATGAGGAAGAAGAAACAGAAACAGTATCAGCCGGTAAATAAACATTAAACCAGTAAACATGCAAAAGTTACAACTCTCTATACCCGAACCTTGCCACGAAAGCTGGCAACAGATGACGCCAACCGAGCAAGGCCGTTTTTGCAATGCCTGCGCTAAAGAAGTAATTGATTTTAGTACCATGACGGATATACAGGTGCTGAATTATTTTACAAACATGACCCACGAAAAAGTTTGCGGCAGAGCATTGCCCGAGCAACTTGACCGAGCAATCAGCCGGCCAGGGCAGCCAAAGAAAAGATTGTTTTGGTACTGGAATTATCTGGTGATGTTTTTAATGTTTTTTGCGAAAGGGAATGGAGCAAAGGCGCAGACAGCACGAACTCAAGCGGGTAATGTACAAGTAATAACAGCTGCAGATCTGGAAAAAATAAGATCGACAAACATTAACAATGCACTGGCAGGAAAAATAGAAGGGCCTATAGTTACCCAGATCGTTAGTGGTAAAATAACTGATGTTGATGGTAATCCGGTTTCATTTGCATCTGTAAAAATAAAAGGTACCGGTACAGGTGTTTCTGCAGATGCAAATGGCAGGTATTCGATAAGAATAAGAACAGGCGAAACTCTCGAGATTATCGGCGCAAATTTCAAAACCTTAGAAGTGCCTGTTGGTACTCGTACAGTAGTAGATATTGTTATGGAAATTTCTGATATGCCTGTAAAAGAAGTTCTAGTTACTGTTGCAGGAGCAATAAAACGTACGGCAAGATGTGGAACAAGTAGCATTAAAACAATTGTAGTAAATCCGACGATCATTTTTGAAGTAAAAGAAGACAGTACCGGATTGGCAATAGACAAAGCTTTAATAATCATAACCAAAAAAGGAGATGTGCAATCAGATACGGCAATTAATGAAAAAAAAGGCTTCTACAAATACAATGAAACTATTGAAGGAGAAAATTATTTTATCAAGGTTGAATCAGCTGGTTACGAATCGAACGAATTTACTATAAGCACCAGCGATTTTAAAGACAGAAAAAAAGAATGGGAAGTTTTGCTGAGTAAGGAAAATCTTATGGAAAAAAGACAAACCGACATTAACAATGCATTGGCTGGCAAAGTACCTGGCATACAGGTGAGCGGTAAATCTGCGGCTAACCTGGGTAGAGAAACCCAAATCAGGGTTGGAGCCATTTTTGCAAAAGATACCGGCAATAATCCAATTTATGTAGTGGATGGAATTATAATGCCAATATCACCAAAAACGGATATCAATACTGATGATATTGAAGATATATCCTTTCTTCAAGGCCCTGCAGCCGCAGCATTATTTGGCTCGCAAGGTGCAAATGGAGCAATTGTAATTACTACCAGAAAGAAAAAGGAAAAAACACTGGATACTGTTTGGATACAAGCTGATTACGGAAGCAGGCGAAGAATAGCAGGAGGGATGTCTGGTTACAGCATAATAAGCGTAAGTTACCTGGCAGATACAAAAGCCCGTATAAATACAGTGCTTTCCGATTCCCTTAAAGTTTATCCCAATCCTGTAATGCGCAACAGTTCTTTTTCAGTTGCTTTAAAGCTAAAGGATGCAGGCGGGTACCAGCTTCAGTTTAGCGATGCTTCAGGAAGGATTGTTTTGCAAAAGCAGTTTAATGTAACCGCTAAAAATCATACAGAAACATTGCAGCCGAAAAACTGGGCAGCGGGTATTTATTATATAAGGGTATTCAACAAAAATAAATTAATAAGCAAAACGAGTTTCATTTTTGAATAGTGATGGTTGTTAAACGCCGGTCAAGCTTGCTGCCTAAAATTTTTAAACAATTGAAAGGCGCAACTGGCCGGTTTTTTTATGGTCTGACGACCTCGTCTGACCATGAAAAAACCGGAGCGGACAAATGCTCATACTTTAAACGCCGGATGAAACTGGTGCAGCGTATTCCGTAAAAATTCCCTGTCTAAATGTGTGTAGATTTCGGTAGTGGTAATACTTTCGTGGCCCAGCATTTCCTGTACGGCTCTTAAATCGGCACCGCCTTCAACCAGATGCGTAGCAAAAGAATGCCTGAAAGTATGTGGCGAAATACTTTTTACAATACCGGCTTTTTTTGCCAGTGCTTTCAGCATAATAAAAATCATCACCCGGGTAAGTTTGCTTCCCCTGCGGTTTAAAAAAAGAAAATCTTCCTGTCCGGGTTTTATGGCAATATGCACCCTTATTTCATTTTTATAAATGTTGATGTATTTGATGGCATCACTGCCAATGGGTACTAATCTTTCTTTATCGCCCTTACCAATTACTCTTACAAAACCAATATCCAGGTGCAGGCAACTGATACGCAGGTTTACCAGTTCACTTACCCGTAATCCACAACTGTAAAGCGTTTCAATGATGGCTTTATTTCGGCCGCCTTCGGGTTTGCTCAGGTCAATTTGCGCAATAATGCTTTCAATTTCTTCAAAACTCAACGTATCGGGTAAAGCCCTTTTTTGTTTGGGTGTTTCTAAAAGAGTAGTTGGGTTGGTGGTTGCAATCTGCTCCATATAGCAGTACCCATAAAAACTTCTCAGGCCCGATATGATCCTCGATTGTGAAGCAACCGTCATCCCCAGTTCACTGATCCATTGTACAAATTTTTCCAGGTCTTTCAGTTCCAGTTCCTGGGGCGTTACCATTTTATTGGTCAACTGTAAATAATCTGTCAGCTTATCAATATCACGCAGGTAAGCCTCTACAGAGTTTTCGGCCAGCGATTTCTCTAATTGCAGCCAGGCTTTAAATCCTTTTTTGTAGGGTTCCCACATGAATGTTTAACAGGTTTATGGTAACAATGATGATTAAATTAAATTATACACTATTTTGCAGCCTCAATTTCGTTAATAGTTATCAATATACAATATGCTGCCAGTTAATCTTCGTTCGTTTAAACAAAAAGTGCGTTACAATAAAAAAGCATTCAGAAGTTTTTTGAATAAACTTTTAAAAAATCAACCACGTGGATTAGATAAATTAACCGCAGCACTTGAACCCGAAGTCTGGAAAGAAATTGACTGCCTTACCTGTGCCAATTGCTGCAAAACAATGACACCCACATACACCAAGGCTGATATAAAAAGAATTGCAGCACATTTTGGGCAAACGCCGCAGCAGTTCAGCGATCAGTGGCTTATTTACGAGAAAAAAGAAAAAGACTGGCAAAACAAAAAACAACCCTGCCAGTTTTTGAATTTAAAAGATAATAAATGCTCTATCTACGAAATACGCCCGCTTGATTGTTCCGGCTTTCCGCACCTGCCCAGAAAAAAAATGGTTGATTACATGCACGTACACAAACAAAACATTCAATATTGCCCCGCCACTTATAAGCTGGTAGAGAAGATGCAGGAAGCCTTGAAGGCTTAATGGATAATTTGATGAATGGATAATTAGTTAATGGATAATTGATAATGCCTTTATTTCATTGCAGTTCATAAATATTTTGAGAGTTTGCAATTGCTTAAACTATTTGCGTTAAAAAAATTATCCATTAATTCATTATCAATTATCCATTACAAATACACATCTTCAATTAAAAAATACTCCACAGGTTCATTTTTTAAAATAGTGATAGCAAGAATATCGAATTGAATCCTTTTCCATTGCGGCTGCTGATATAAATATTCTTCTGCGGTATTAATTAGGTTCTGCATTTTCTTTTTATCTACATTTTCTTCGGGGTGGCCAAATTTGCCGGTCCGGCGGGTTTTTACTTCCACAAAATGCAGGATGGTATCTTTTTCGGCAATAATATCCACTTCCCAGCGGGAGTGCCGCCAGTTGCGGTGCAGGATGTTGTATCCTTTTTCTGTAAGGTAGGTTGCAGCCAAAGCCTCGCCTGTACTGCCTGTAAGATTGTGCTCTGCCATATTTCAAAGATAGGCAATCGGGTAATTAACAGTATGAGGACAACTGCTTTTGTATAAATGACTGTTGAAAAAATATTATTGCTTATTTTTGCTGCAAAGCATACAAAATGAACAAACAAAGTACATCTACATTAATCATCGCCGCTTTATTAATAGTTATAGCCGCAATAAGCAGGGTTATTTTATATCCTCATAATTTTAGTCCTGTTATTGGTATGGCTGTTTTTGCAGGCGCAGTTATAAAAGACAAAAGACTGGCTTTTGCGCTGCCGTTGCTGTCCATGTTCCTGAGCGATGTTTTGTTTGAAGTATTGCATATAGCTCCGGGTTTCTGGGGCTGGGGACAATTGGTCGGTTACGGCATTCTTGCTTTGATAACCGTTATTGCTTTCAGCATGAAAAAAATCAATGTGCTTGCTGTAGCAGGTTATTCAATAGTTTCATCTCTATTGTTTTTCTTTCTTTCAAATTCAGCGTTCTTTGTTTTTGATAATCCTGTTTATCATACATACACACAAGATTTGAATGGATACTTTGCTACTTTGGCAGGAGGCTTACCCTTTTTAAAAACCGGCATTATCGCCGATCTGGTTTATAGCACTGTTTTATTTGGTACTTATTTCTTAGTAAACCATTTTGCTTTCAGCAAGAAAGAAGTTGCTGCTTAATTTATAAAAATATTTTTTTTGAGAGATACCTGTCATAATTGGCAGGTGTTTTTTTATGCAGTTTGTTTCACGCAAAGGACGC
Organism: Chitinophagales bacterium; assembly: GCA_038328115.1. GTDB lineage: Bacteria > Bacteroidota > Bacteroidia > Chitinophagales > Chitinophagaceae > Ferruginibacter. The sequence goes on along the minus strand of JBBQLS010000007.1, from coordinate 11,558 downwards.
AGGGGAGCGGAGGCCGCTAAGTTCTCTGTTTCCTCTGCTACTCTGCGCCCTCAGCGTGAAACATTTTCTATAATGAAGCCTGTGCTTCTTCATACCCTTCATCAACCTCCAGATTTTTTCCATCGGCGGCACTGGTAGCAAGTTCATCGCAACGGTTATTAAACGGGTTATCGGCATGTCCCTTTACCCATTTTAATTTTACATTCATTTTTTGTGTAAGATGGTAATAACGTGTCCAGAGATCTTTGTTTTTTTTGCCGCCTTTAAAATTTGTTTTCATCCAGTTTTTCAGCCAGCCTTCTTCAATAGCTTTAACCACATACTGGCTGTCGCAGTAAACAATTACCGGTAATTGTTTTTTAGTAATGGCTTCCAGGCCGGTGATTACGGCCAGCAATTCCATGCGGTTATTAGTGGTATGCCGAAAGCCTTTCGACATTTCCTTGCGGTGGTTATTGTACATCAGTATAACGCCAAAGCCACCGGGGCCAGGGTTACCACGGGATGAACCATCTGTATAAATATTTATCGTACTCAGGCAGAGTATTTTTAGGCTGCTAAGTTAATTAAGATGGCAGAGCCGGAAGAAAAAAATAATCAGGTTACTGCCAGATCACAAAACCGGTATGGTAACAGGCAAAACGTTTTTATTTATTTTTATCATATTCCTTTAGCAGTTGCGCTGCTTCGGTAAAATCCCAGCCATATTTTAAAGCCAGTTGCTTTGCCTGTTTTAGTTTTTCAATAAAGCCCTTCATGTCGTTTATTTTTTGGCGCAGCTTTGCATTTAAAAGATAGGTGCTGTAGTCTTCGTGTAAAAGCAGGGAGCGGTTGGCCCAGCTAATTGCCTGTAACAAGGCAGCTTTGTCTGTGATGTGTTTCAGGTAAACAGTTGCTATAGCATTCAACTGGCTGTATTCATTTGCAACATAGGTTTGTGCCCATTGTAAAGTATGCTTTTTATAAGCATCCCAGTTTTCAATATTCTCATCCAGTTGCAAGTCGCATATAAAAAGAAGAGAATCAATTTCGGGTATTTTTATGGCAGCAGCCGGCTTGCGGTACACCGCATAGCTAACCGTATCTTTCGCATTAATAAATGGCACCAGCATATCTTTTACCAGGTAATAGATTTTGCGTTCAACCCGTTCGGGAGAGGTAAGGGCTGCAAATTCCTTCTGGTGATGCAGCACAAACTGAAACTCCCGTGAATTGATATCCGTTATCCCATTGGCAATGATCCTCCAGTTTACTTCAGATAATAAAGCGGTTTCACTTTGTGTAGAGAGATATTGTGTAACCATTCCGGCATAATCCAGGTCGGCTTTTTTGAGTGTCCGTAAATAATCATAGCAGTTATTTGCATTGCTGGTATCCTTTTCAAATTGCTGTTTTAAAAAAGGGATTTGTTTTGCAGGGTTCAGTGCATTCATACCTTCTGCGATAAATTCAGGATCTTTAAACTCACCGGCGGCACGGTATATCATGCTGTCGTTGCTGTCAAAAAAAATAAAGGTTGGATAAGATTTTATTTTAAAAGTTTCGTGCAGTTGCACTCCCACACCTTTTTCCATATCTTGCTTTATACAAATGAAATGCCGGTTATAAAATTCCGCCACTGCCGAATCGGTAAAAACCTGCGCTTTCATTTTATTGCAGTGTGCACACCAGGATGCATAACCCATTAAAAATACCGGTTTATGGGTAATTTTTGATTTGGCAAGAGCAGCAGAGATATTTATATTTTCAAATTGAATAGCCTGCTGGGCCGAAACATTTTTACTTGCCGACAAAACCAAAACCGCCACAACTATACTTACTAATTTTTTCATTGTTTAATCTGTTGTAAGGTGCTGCCAAGTAACAGCATTTTAGCTTTAGTTGAGGTTAACAGGCAGTTATTGGGGGATGGGACTTTTTTGTCTTTATTGTAGTTCAATTTAAACCATTTTCTATCCCGTACGCCCCCGCCTTGTCTCTGACAAGCGGGAATCATAAGCCCGCTCTTGATTAACAGAAAAATATATCAGCATTGTAAATCTCAGCAGTTGTTTTAATGTTGCTGTGCCGCTTGTCAGGAGACAAGGCGGCGGCGTTCAAGGGAGTAAGTGTTGGCTTGCGAACGAATATGGAACACCTACGCAGGCGGAAAATCGCCACAATTATGCTTACTAATTTTTTCATTGCTTAACCATTTGTAATGGTGCTGCCAAATAACAGCATTTTTACTTTATTTGAGGTTAACAGCCGGTTATTGTGGGTTGGGTGATTTTTTGTTTTCAGAGTGTTTGAAATTTAAAATATTTTTATATCTTGAAAGCCCCCGCCTTGTCTCCGACAAGCGGGAATCATAAGCCTCCTCTTAACTGTAAGAAAAATGTGTCTGCATTGTCAATCTAAGCAGTTGTTTTAATGTTGCTGTGCCGCTTGTCAGGAGACAAGGCGGCGCTCAAGGGAGTTAAGTTTTGGCTTGCGAATGAATTTGGAACACCCACATTGGCAAAAATTCCGCCACTGCAGAATCAGTAAAAACCTGTGCCTTCATTTTATTGCAGTGTGCACACCAGGATGCATAACCCATTAAAAATACCGGTTTATGAGTAATTTTTGATTTGGCAAGAGCAGCGGAAATATCTATATTTTCAAATTGAATAACGGGCTGTGCTGAGGCTGTTTCTCCTGCTAAAAAAATAAAAACTGCTGCAAGTATCCCGGTTATCTTACTCATTTCTTAACCATTGTAAAGTTTTGCCAAGTAACAGCATTTTTACTGTAATTAAGGTTAACAGACGGTTATTGCCGGTAGGTGGTCTTAAAGGTATTTATGTTCTTAAACTTCCCATGCCGCCATCAACCCCAATAACCTGCCCGGTAATCCAGCTGCTGTCATCACTTACTAAAAAAGAAACCAGTTGCGCCATTTCTTCGGCAGTGCCCACCCGTTGCAACGGATGCCGTTTACCGGCTGCTTCTTTTTTTTCTTCAGTGTTGAGTAAGTTAGCGGCAAGCGGCGTATCGGTAAGTGAAGGTGCAATTACGTTCACCCTTATTTTTGCCGAAGCCAGTTCTGCAGCCAGGCTTTTTGCAAGGCCCTCCACGGCTGCTTTTGAAGCAGCAATAGAAGCATGAAAAGGCATTCCCAGTTTTACTGCAACGGTACTAAACAATACAATGCTTGCAGAACCTGCTCTTTTTAAGTTGGGTAATAATTTTTGTACGAGGCCTATTGCACCCAGTACGTTCTGATTAAAGTCGTTTAAAAAATCCTGGGTTGTTAACCTGTTAAACGGTTTTAAATTAATTGAGCCCGGACAGTAAACAAGCCCGTCAATCATTTCAGGTAAATCATTCAATGCATCCAGGTTGTCATTCACCAGGTCTAACTGGTAAAAGGTTGTTGGTAAAGCCGATAATTCAGGTGTGTTGTTCCTGGCAATTGTAAACAGCTGATTTTGGCCTTGTAATAATTCAGCGGTTTTTAGTCCAATTCCTTTTCCTGCACCGGCAATGATTATATTCTTCATCCTGATTTTTTTTGGGTGAATGTTTTGTTTAGTGTTTGTGGCTACGCTTTATTAATTGCTGTTGGCCAGGAAAATATGCAGGCTTTCATCATCGCTTCGTTTTGCCCAGTTTATGATGGTTTCGCCGCCTATTTCTTCATACACATCCATCCTGACTTTATTGGCTGTTAACGATTTTACCGGCACCAGCATCAGGTAATAAGGCTCAATATACTCCGGGTGATGATCCATGGTGAAGCCCTGAACCTGCAGGTATTGATATCCTTTTTCTTTTAATTGATCCAGTGCATCCACAGTTAGGGTGACGTGATTGTCGAAATTCTTCTTCATTTCATTGGTCATAATCTGCTGTTTACAGAATAACAAATTTTGAATAAGAATGTTTAGGAACGGTAGTTTTAGTAGGTTAACCTGCGGTTTTTGTAGATAAGGTTATGTATTAAGCAGCCCATGGTTATATATAGTCTCGCCTATGGTTTTGGTAGGACTAAATTATAGCTAACTCATTTAATGTTATGGATAAACGGAACACGTAAGTGAAACCCTTTCTTTATTTTCACCAATATTTCGGTTTATATACACTATTTGCTGAAATTTGATCTTTCAAGCACCAAAATCATACAATGAACATAAAAGCATTCTCATTTATCCTGCTTTTTGTAAGCAACGCATTATTTGCCCAGTTAAAATCGCCCGACGAATTTTTAGGCTACCAGCTCGGCAGCAAGTTTACTCCGCATTATAAAATTGTAAATTATTTTAACCAGTCGGCCGCTGCCATGCCGCAAATGATGAAGCTGGAAAAATATGGCGAAACCAATGAAGGTAGGGACCTATTGCTGGCCATTGTTGCTTCGCCTGAAAATTTAGCAAGGATTGACGAGATACGTAAAAATAATTTGCGCCTCACAGGCATGTTGAAAGATAAACCTGCCGATATTACCGCACCAGTCATTGTTTGGTTAAGTTATAATGTGCATGGTAACGAAGCCAGTTCTTCCGAAGTGGCGATGAAGACGTTGTTTGAATTACTGAACCCATCAAATGCGCAAACAAAAACCTGGCTAAAAAATGTGGTCGTTATTATTGATCCCTGTTTAAATCCCGATGGCAGGGACAGGTATGTAAACTGGTATAACCAGATGGTTGGCAAAAATTTTAATGCCAATGTTAACACCCGTGAGCATAGCGAACCCTGGCCGGGCGGCCGTATTAATCATTATAATTTTGATTTAAACCGCGATTGGGCCTGGCAAACACAGGTTGAAACGCAGGGCCGTATGAAAAAATACAATGAGTGGATGCCGCAGATACATTGCGATTTTCATGAGCAGGATATAAACAGTCCTTACTTTTTTGCACCGGCTGCAGAACCTTTTCATGAAGTGATTACCAAATGGCAAAGAGATTTTCAATATACCATCGGAAAAAATCATGCAAAATATTTTGATGGCAACGGCTGGTTATATTTTACCAAAGAGATTTTTGACCTGTTCTATCCGTCTTATGGCGATACGTATCCAATTTACAACGGTGCCATTGGCATGACGTATGAGCAGGCAGGCCACAGCATGGGCGGTCTGGGCGTTGTTACCGGCGATGGTGATACACTTACATTGAAAGACAGGATTGCTCATCATTTTACCACCAGTATGAGTACCATTGAAGTTGCCTCTCAAAATGCAGATAAACTTATCAGTGAGTTTAAAAAATATTTTGATGATGCCAATGCAAACGGCGTCGGCGAATACAAAACCTATATAGTTACAGAAACCAATGCAGGCAAGCTTGATGCGTTGCGTAACTTTTTTGATAACAATGGAATAAAATACAACGGCGTTACCGGCAACGCATTAAAAGGCTATAATTATTTTACCGGTAAAGATGAAGTTTTTAATGCTGCGAATGCTTTATCTGTTTCGGCATACCAACCGAAATCTTCTTTAATAAAAGTGCTCTTTGAACCTAAGTCTAAATTAAATGATTCGGTTACCTATGATATTACTGCCTGGAGTTTACCTTTTGTGTATGGTGTACAAACATACGCGGTAAAAGAAAAAATTGTTTCGGGTAATTATGCCGGCGTAAATAAAAATGCAGCATTAGCTGCCAATGCTTATGGTTACCTGATAGATTATAAATCGTTTGCCGATGCTAAATTTTTAGCTGCTTTGCTAAACGCAAAATTTAAAGTGCGGTTTGCAGAAAAGGAATTTACATACTCAGGTAAATCATTTGCCAAAGGCACCGTTATTATTTTAAGAAAAGGAAATGAAGATAAATTGCAACAGTTTGCCGACATGGCGCAGACTTTTAATGCAGCCGTAACAACAGTTGCCGGCGGCTTTATGGATACCGGTTTTGATTTTGGCAGCGAAAAAGTACACCTGATTAAAATGCCGGTTGTGGCTTTGGCAACAGGCAAAGGCGTTAGACCCAACGCAGCGGGCGAAGTGTGGCATTTGTTTGAGCAGCAATTAAACTACCCCATTAGTTTGATGAATGCGGATGAAATAGATGCCAGTGCTTTGAAAAACATTGATGTGCTTATTTTGCCTGATGGGTCATTGCCTTTCTTTAAAGATAAAGATGCTGCTGCCGAAATTAAAATGTGGGTACAGCAGGGAGGAAAAATCATCGCTCTGGAAAATGCAGTTACGCAAATTGCAAAAGCAGACTGGGGCCTTAAAATTAAAAAAGCAGATGAGGATGATAAGAAAGATGATAAAAAAGATGGTAAGGATATTTACAATAATTTAAAGCGCTACGAAAACCGGGAACGTGACGGTATTGTAAATAATATACCAGGTGCCATTTATAAAGTAGAAATGGATAATTCGCATCCCCTGGCGTTTGGCTACAACGATAATTATTATTCTCTAAAGATGAACAGTGATATGTATGAATTCATGAAGGAAGGTTGGAATGTGGGTGTGATAAAAAAGGAAAATCAAACGGCTGGTTTTGTTGGCAGTGTAACCCGTGAAAAAATAAAAGATGGAACGGTGATAGGGGTAATGCCAATGGGCAATGGTTCGGTTGTGTTTTTTGCTGATGACCCTATCTTCAGGAATTTTTGGGAGAACGGGAAGATGCTGATTGCAAATGCGGTATTTTTAGTTGGTAACTAAAGGGTTTGTTGCTTCGCAACAAAGGTTATTGCCACAGGAGGCAGGGAAGCACTAAAACTAAATCTGATGTTGCTTCGCAACATCAACATTGCCACAGAAGCACAGAAGCACGGAAAATACATTTTATGGATATACTTAATCAAACTGATTTTCCACTTAAAGAAGAAACAGATTTAATCATTGGTCTTGCAATAGAAGTTCACAAAATACTTGGTCCGGGGTTTCTGTAAATTGTTTATAAAGATGCTCTGGAATATGAATTAAATATGCATGATTATTTTTTTTACAGGGAAAAAGAATATAAAGTCCCTTATAAACAGATAATTTTAGAGCATAAATTTTTTGCCGACTTTGTAGTGTTTGATAAGGTGATCGTTGAAATAAAAGCAAAGCAAGGAGGCATTGCTGATGATGATTTGTCTCAGGCAATAAATTATTTAAAAGTATCTGGTTGCAAGGTTGGGTTGATTTTAAATTTCGCTTCTCCAAAACTTCAAATAAAAAGAGTAATATTTTAGTATGAAAAGACAACTTCTGTGCTTCTGTGCTTCTGTGGCAAACCTTAATTTGCGTAAGCAAATCAATTCTGTGTTTCAGTGCCTCAGTGGCAAAACCAATTTGCGAAAGCAAATTCTTCTTATATCCTTTGTGGCTTTCATTTGCGCAGCAAATGCACAAACTCCAAAGTCATACACTTCTGCGGAGATTTTATTGCAGTTAAAAAAACTAAATGTACTTGGTTCTGTATTGTATGTGGCTGCTCATCCCGATGATGAGAACACACGCCTGCTTGCTTATCTGGCTAATGAAAAATTATACCGCACCGGTTATTTAAGTTTAACCCGTGGCGACGGTGGGCAGAATTTAATTGGCGATGAGCAGGGCGTTGACCTTGGTTTGATACGAACACAGGAATTACTGTCGGCCCGCCGTATTGATGGTGCAGAGCAGTTTTTCAGCCGGGCATTTGATTTTGGCTTTAGCAAAAGCCCCGAAGAAGCCATGAAATTCTGGGGCCATGATAAAATCTTAAGCGATGTGGTTTGGGTCATACGCAAATTCAGGCCTGATGTAATTATTACGAGATTCCCTACGACAGGCGAGGGTGGACACGGTCATCATACAGCCTCTGCAATACTGGCGGGTGAAGCTTTTGAAGCGGCAGCAGACCCTACAAAATTTCCCGAACAATTAAAATATGTTTCGGTATGGCAGGCAAAGCGTTTGCTTTGGAACACGTTTAATTTTGGTGCAACCAACACGCAAAGTAACGACCAGTTTAAAATGGAGTGTGGCGATTACAATCCTATACTTGGAAAAAGTTACGGCGAAATTGCCGCCGCAAGCCGCAGTCAGCATAAAAGCCAGGGATTTGGTGTACCTGGACAGAGGGGCAGCGTAATTGAATATTTTAAAACTATTAAAGGCGTAGCGCCGGTTAACGATTTAATGGATGGAGTGAATACCGGTTGGGACAGATTATTGTTTGGTGGCGAATTAATAAGCCGGCCGGCAAAAGAAGACAATGCTCAAAATGCAGTTAACCAGATTATTAAAACATATTCTGTAGAGCACCCCGAAAAAAGTATTCCATTGCTGGTAAAATTATACAGCAGGATTGAGTCAGTTACTGATGATTACTGGCGTGAACAGAAATTAAATGCTGTAAAAGATCTGATACAAAACTGCAGTGGTTTGTTTATGGAAGCTACAACCACTACCCAGTATGCAGTGCAGGGAGATAGCTTGAAAATAAATATGATTGTAAATAATCGTTCCGGTGCTAATATTTTAAGCGCCGATGCACATTTAAATGATGACTATGTAATTTTTGATCAGCTTAAGAAAAACACAAATGCTGTTCAAAGTTATACCATGTACATAAGGCCAACTGCAAAAATTACGCAACCTTACTGGCTGCAAAGTCCGATGGATAAAGGAAGTTTTAATGTAACGGATCAGCAACAGATTGGCAAGGGCGAAAGCGATCCGTTCAGCGTTGAATTTAGTATGCTGATAGAGGGGAAAGAATTTAAATTTACAAAGCCGGTGCGGTACAAATTTACCGATCCTGTAAAAGGAGAATTGTATCAACCGGTAACTATTTTGCCTAAAGTGGAACTGAACTACAGCAGCAATGTTTTCCTGGCCATTAATAACAAGCCGGTAGAAATTGGTACCCGTATCAAATCTAACCTGCCCGCAGCATCTGATTATAAGGTTACCAAACTTACTACTTCAAAGATTAAAAACTCAAATAACCCATTTGTATTTAAAAGTAGTTCAGAAAATAAAACGGGCAATGAGTCTTCTACTTTTTCTTTTACGGGTGTTGATGGAGATTATGTGGAAGAAATAAAACTAGAAGCAACTGACGGTGGCAGGATATATCAACTGTATAGAAAGAATATTGAGTACGATCATATTCCTTCCATTGTTTATTTTCATGATGCCACGGCCAAACTTTCAAAAATTGATCTGAAGACCGAAGGAAATTATGTTGGCTACATTCCCGGTGCAGGTGATAAAATTCCGGAAGCATTGGTAGCCATGGGTTACAAAGTAGTAACACTTAAAGAAAGTGATATTAAAGCGGCTAACCTTAAACAGTTTGATGCCATTGTTACCGGAGTACGTGCATATAATACCAACGAATGGATGAACAATGTGTATGATGATCTGATGCAGTATGTAAATGATGGAGGTGTATTGCTGGTGCAATACAATACCAGTAACCAGATTGGCCCGGTGAAAGCAAAAATATCTCCTTATCCCTTTTTTATCAGCCGCAACAGGATCACGGATGAAGAAGCAAAGGTCAATTTTTTATTGCCCGATCATCCCGCATTAAATTATCCCAATAAGATAACTGAAAAAGATTTTGATGGCTGGATACAGGAGCGTAGTATTTATCATGCAGAAAAATTGGATACTGCTTATAAAGCAATCCTGAGCATGAAAGACCCTGGTGAAAATGAACAGAACGGAAGTTTGATCATTGCAAATTATGGTAAAGGAAGATTTGTGTACACAGGTTTGGTTTTCTTTAGAGAATTGCCTGCAGGGGTGCCGGGAGCTTACCGTTTGTTTGCCAATTTAATTGCGAATAGCAGGGCGAAGTATATTAAGTAAAACCTCCTCCGCCAGTCCTGAGCGTAGCCGAAGGAAAAGTGGAACTTTGGAGAATGATGTAGCAGATATCTCATTATTTAAATGCCACAAAAAATGGGAAGCGAAAAATCATATTGGAACAAATGGTACCTAACAGTATTTCTCTTTCTGGTTATCCAGATCGTATTGTTTTATTGGATAACTAAGTATTTTTCATGAGTGGCATTGACTGGACCATATTATGTGTAACGCTTTCTGGTATTGTTCTTTACGGTATCTATAAAAGCCGCACCTCTAAAAATCTGGAAGGGTATTTTTTAAGCAACCGTTCTTTACCCTGGTACCTTGTACTGTTAAGTATTATGGGTACGCAGGCAAGTGCCATCACCTTCTTAACTGGTCCTGGCCAGGCTTACAGCGATGGAATGCGTTTTGTGCAATATTATTTTGGTCTGCCATTGGCAATGATCGTCATCAGCATATTTTTTGTACCGGTTTTCACCAGGTTAAAAGTTTATACGGCTTATGAGTTTTTAGAAAACCGGTTTGATCTTAAAACAAGAACTCTAACGTCATTTCTTTTTTTATTATCACGTGGTTTAAGTACAGGCATCAGCATTTTTGCGCCCTCTATTGTTTTAAGTTCGTTAATGGGTTGGAACATTTATTATACCAACCTGGTTATGGGTGGATTGCTCATCATCTATACAATGAGTGGTGGTGCCAAAGCCGTAGCGCATACTCAAAAGCTACAGATGATCATTGTGTTTATTACGCTTTTTATTGTTGGATATTTAGCTGTAAAATTATTACCTGATGCAGTTGGGTTTACCGAAGCGTTGCACAAAAGTGGTGAATTGGGAAAGATGAATATTATCACAACAGGGTTTACTGATAAGGGTTTCGACTGGCAGGATAAATACAACATCTGGAGCGGATTGATCGGTGGTTTCTTTTTGGCGCTTAGTTATTTTGGAACCGATCACAGCCAGGTAGGGCGATACCTTACAGCGAAAGATATGAAAGAAAGCAGGCTTGGTTTACTGATGAATGGTTTGGTAAAAGTGCCGATGCAGTTTTTTATTTTGTTGCTGGGTATATTGATATTTTCGTTTTACCAGTTTAATAAAGCACCCATATATTTTGACCAGGCAAAAGTTATTGTAGCCAAAGAAACTCCTTATAAAGATTCATTAACAGCATTGGAAACCCGCTACAATGCAGCACTTACAACAGCTAATATAAATGGAGCTGTTGCATTAAGAGCAAAATATAAAACAGTTTTACAGCAGGCTTTGCCAGGACAGGATACCAATGACAATAATTATATTTTTTTACGTTTTGTAATGGACTATCTGCCGGTGGGTTTGATCGGCCTCATCATCGCCATCATTTTCTTGGCTTCCTGGGGAAGTATTGCGGCTGCATTAAATTCATTGGCGGCAGTTACAGTTGTTGATTTCCACAAAAAGTTTTTTGTGAAGAAAGAGACTGAAATAAAGGATTATCATGTTTCGCAATGGTACACATTTGGCTGGGGCATTTTCTGCATCATCATTGCCATGTTTGCACAAAACATTGGTAACAGTCTTATTGAAGCAGTAAACATTTTAGGCTCTCTTTTTTATGGAGTTATATTGGGAATATTTCTGGTTGCACTGGGTATTAAATTCATCAGGGGCCATGCTGTCTTTTATGCGGCCATTGTTTCTGAATTATTAGTCATGCTGATTTATCAGCAAAAAATGGTTTCGTTTCTCTGGCTAAATGCAATTGGTGCTATTTTGGTTGT
>JBBQLS010000006.1:0-49361 GCA_038328115.1 Chitinophagales bacterium | reverse complement strand
CAGAAACCAGACTAACTGTGAAGTATTTAACCTGGGCACCGGCGATGGGCTTACCGTGCTTGAAATTATCAACGAATTTGAAAAAATAAGCGGCGTAAAGCTTAATTATGAAATTGGCCCCCGCCGCTCCGGAGATGTGGTTGCCATATATGCTAATAATGATAAGGCAAAAAATCTGCTGGGTTGGCATCCAAAATACATCCTTAAAGATATGATGGAAACAGCCTGGAAATGGGAACTGAAGCTGAAAGAAGCTGAAAAAATATTTAAGGCACCCAATGCCGGTTTGAATTAAATTTTCTGTTATCTTCGCTACTCCTTCCTAAGAAAATACAAAATTTCATAGAAACTAGTTGTTATGTATAGAAATTATGCCAAAGCGGTATTAATATGCCTTATAGCATGTACACTGTTAAACGCATGTGCCAAGTACAAAAAAAGCGGACAGCTAAGCCAGTCTGGTGTTGCGCTTACATTTGATGATGACAGGGTTGATAATTGGTTTAAATACCTGCCATTCCTGGATTCTTCCAATATTAAAGCTACATTTTACATTTGCAAATACAACCGGTTTACTAAGGAACAAAAGCGAAAACTTTCCATTATACAAAGCCATGGCCACGAGATTGCTTTTCACAGTACCAACCATTATAATATGCTGGACTATGTTTACAGATACAAGCATACTATTGATGAGTTGATGTTAAATGAAATAGAAAGTGGTTTAAAAATGATGAATAAGGATGGGTTTTATCCAAGCAATTTTGCCTATCCCTATGGTGCACACAATGGCCTTTACGATAAAAAGTTACTGCAGTATTTTAAAAGTGTAAGGGCATTAAATGGCACCAACGATTTCAGCAAAAGCCTTGCACCAACAACAAATAATCAGCTTTTATTTGGGCTGGGGATTGATAAAAGCAGTAAACGCTCAGATGAAGTGGTGGAGCAGGTAATAAAGTCTGCTGCTGAAAATAATACCTGTGCGGTTTTTGTGGCACACGATATTAATACCAGCCTGAGCTTAAGCGTTACACTGGACCGGTTAAAAAAAATAGTAGCTTCTGTAAAGCAGCTTGGTTTAAAATATTATACTATATCCCAAATCTCTAATTAAGCCGGGTCTTCAAATTTCCTGCAGCATTGTGGGCAACTTTCTCAATCTCATTTGCCACCCTGCAAATCTTTCTTTTACTTTGCGGCATCTGCAGATAGCAGTTTAAAATCTTTTAAGGTATGCTCAACGAAATTCAGGTTTCAGGTAATAAAGATACCCGCAGTGGTTTTGGCGATGGCATTTTAGAAGCCGCCCGTAAAAATCCCAATATTGTAGCCCTTACAGCAGATCTTGCCGGCTCATTAAAGTTGCATCCATTTATAAAAGAATTTCCTGAAAGATTTATCCAGTGCGGTATTGCCGAAGCAAACATGATTGGTATTGGGGCCGGATTAACCATTGGAGGTAAAATTCCATACACAACCACGTTTGCAAATTTTTCCACAGGCCGTGTTTACGACCAGATACGCCAGAGTGTTGCTTACAGTGGTAAAAATGTAAAAATATGTGCATCGCATGCCGGGCTTACTTTAGGCGAAGATGGCGCTACGCACCAGATACTGGAAGATATAGGATTGATGAAAATGCTGCCGGGTATGACGGTGATTGTACCTGCAGATTATAACCAAACCAAAGCTGCAACCATGGCTATTGCTGATTACCAGGGGCCGGTTTACCTGCGTTTTGGCCGCCCGGTCTGGCCCATTTTTACCAACGAAGCCGATTTTGTAATTGGTAAAGCACAACAATTATCCGAAGGCAACGACGTAACCATATTTGCCTGTGGCCACCTGGTTTGGAAAGCCATTGAAGCCGGAAGAATACTGGAGGAAAAAGGCATCAGTGTAGAAGTAATAAATATTCATACCATTAAGCCGCTGGATGTAGATGCGGTTGTGGCCTCTATCCAAAAAACAAAATGCGCCGTAACTGCCGAAGAGCATAATATTATTGGTGGCCTGGGCGACAGTATTGCACAGGTGGCTGCAAAACATTGCCCCATACCTATTGAGTATATCGGCACCAACGATACTTTTGGCGAAAGCGGAAAACCAATGGAATTATTGGTTAAGTATGGCCTGGATACCGACTTTATTGTAGCTGCAGCCGAAAAAGTAATGACAAGGAAATAAAGCAATTAAACCTTTTCTTAAAAACCCAATCTTACAGGAACTTAACAGCTAGCAGCCTTTTAATCTAATTTAATTAAATTGCCATAGCAAAAAAGTAAGATTGGTTTTTTGTTTTACGCTCAACCACTATGACTGAACATTTAGACGATAAAGAGTTGCTGACGCAGTTCCGGGAACCTGCAACCAAAGAACGTAGTTTCACCCTCATTTTAAAAAAATACCAAGAAAAGCTTTACTGGCATATCCGGCGCATGGTCATTACGCATGATGATGCGAATGATGTATTGCAGAATATGTTCATTAAAGTGTGGAATGCGCTGGAAAACTTCAGGGAAGACAGCCAGTTATATACCTGGCTTTACCGCATTGCAACTAATGAATGCCTTACGTTTCTGGAAAAAGAGAAAAAAAGAGCTTCAGTATCGTTTAGCGATGTGGAAACGGGGTTGAGCAACAAATTGCAGGCCGATAAGCATTTTGATGCCAATAAACTGGAATGGAAATTGCAGGCTGCCATTCAGCAATTGCCTGAAAAACAACGTGTTGTATTTAATCTGAGGTATTATGATGAAATGCCTTACGAGAAAATGAGTAAGGTATTGGAAACCAGCGAAGGTGCCTTAAAGGCCAGCTACCATCACGCAGTAAAAAAAATTGAAGATTTTATACTGAATAGTTAAACTTTTTATACAAAAAGCAGTCTGAATTACAGAGATGAAAAATAGTATTGACATATTTAATGAATTAAAGGACCTGAGCCCAACCCTTGCAGCGATAGAAAAAGTAAATGTTTTTAGGGTGCCTGAGGGCTATTTTGAGTATGTAAGTGCTGATATTCTGATGGTCATTAATAAGGAAAGCGGGTTAAACAATAATACAAGAGCTGATGTTCCTGCAGGATATTTTGATACGCTCGCTGCATCCATTCTTACTAAAATAAAAGCACAGCAAAATGAAGATGCGGTGGCTGAAATAAGCAGCTTGTCTCCTCAACTATCAAGCCTTAAACATGCAGGTGTATTTGAAGTTCCGGTTGGCTATTTTGACACCCTTGCCGATGCTGTTCTTGCAAAAGTAAAAGCATCAGATAATGAAGATGAAGCAGCAGAAATAAGGGCTTTATCACCCATGTTGTACAGCATTCAAAACGAAAATATTTTTAACGTACCCAATGGTTATTTTGAAAATTTAAGTGGCGATGTTTTAGATAAAATGATACCGAAGTTTAAAGTGGTTAAAATGCAAAGGCCCAAAAGTAGCTTTGCTAAATATGCTGTAGCAGCGGCTTTTACCGGGGTAATGGCGTTGGGAGTTTTTAAATTTACCACAACAGAAAAAAAAGTGCTTTTGCCTGATTATGTTACGGCAGGTTTAAAAATGCAGGATGTTGACCAGGAACTGACAAAAATCTCTGACGATGATATTGTAAAGTATTTAGAGGCTGGTGGTACCGATGTTAAAACGGCGCTGGTTGCTAATAGCATAGATGACAATGTACTGCCTTCGCAGGACGATTACCTGCTGGATGAAAAGGCATTGGATAAATACCTCAGCAGCATTAATGTAAATGATTTAAAAAATTAAAACCAAGATGAAAAAATATTTACTCATAGTAACTCTTTTGTGCGGTAGTTTTTCTATGGCTTTTGCCCAGGAAACAGATAATGCAGCCCGCCAGGAAAAAATACAGGCACTGTATGTTGCATATGTCACACAGCAATTGCAGTTAACACCCGACGAAGCTCAGAAATTCTGGCCTTTGCATACACAGTTTGAAAATGAGTTAAAAGGAGTAAAAAGTGATCTGCCGGAACTGGATAAGCAGCAGGCACGCCTGAATATTAAGAAAAAGTACCAGGATGGTTTTAGTAAGATACTGGGCAACAGCCGTTGCGAACGCTTTTATGGATTGGGTGATGCGTTCAGAAAAAAACTTGTAGAAAGAATGCAAAAGCAAAGAAATAATCAGCAAAGACCCAGGGCCAACATGCGGGGTGGCCAATAAAAAGATTCTATAACAGTACTAAAGCTCCCTTTTCAGGCTAATGCCTCAAAGAGAGTTTTTGGTTTGTATTACCCGTTGATACTCACTACAGGCGGTGTTTTCCGGTCACGGTTTACGTTTGCTACTTTTTTTTCAATTTACTCTTGCTTTTTTTGCCATTCCGCCCGCCTTCCCCTACCTTTGCAGCCTCAAAAAAGGCCTTTTAATAAAAATATCAATTTACAATTATGGTAGAAATAAAACCAGACGAGATTTCAGCGATTCTTCGCCAGCAGTTAAGCAATTTTAATGCAGGTGCAAGTTTGGAAGAAGTAGGAACAGTTTTACAGGTGGGTGATGGTATTGCCCGTGTTTACGGATTAAACAATGTTCGTTCGGGTGAGCTGGTAGAATTTGACAATGGTGTAAAAGCAATTGCCCTTAATCTGGAAGAAGACAATGTGGGTGTGGTATTGATGGGTGATAGTGGAGCAATTAAAGAAGGTGATAAAGTTAAACGTACCGGCCAGATCGCTTCTATTAAAGTTGGAGAAGGCATGAGTGGCCGTGTTATTAATACATTGGGCGAACCAATTGACGGTAAAGGCCCTATCAAAGGCGAATTATATGAAATGCCACTGGAGCGTAAAGCACCGGGGGTAATTTTTCGTGAGCCGGTAAAAGAACCATTGCAAACGGGTATCAAAGCAATTGATGCGATGATTCCTATTGGCCGTGGACAACGTGAGTTGATCATCGGTGACCGCCAGACAGGTAAATCGGCCATTGCCATTGATACCATCATCAATCAAAAAGAATTTTTCGCAGCGGGTAAGCCCGTTTACTGCATATACGTGGCAATTGGTCAGAAAGCTTCTACCATTGCCGGTGTAATGAAAACTTTAGAAGAATACGGTGCGATGGCTTATACAACCATCGTTGCGGCATCTGCTTCTGATCCTGCTCCTTTACAGTTCTACGCACCATTTGCCGGCGCTGCAATAGGTGAGTTTTTCCGTGATACCGGAAGGCCGGCTTTGATCATTTATGATGATCTTAGTAAACAGGCTGTTGCTTACCGTGAGGTTTCTTTGTTGTTACGTCGTCCGCCGGGCCGTGAGGCTTATCCTGGTGATGTATTCTATCTGCATAGCCGTTTACTGGAAAGAGCCGCTAAGGTTGTTTCTAAAGATGAGATTGCTGCGCAGATGAACGACTTGCCTGCATCTATCAAACATTTGGTAAAAGGTGGTGGTTCTTTAACGGCCCTGCCAATTATTGAAACACAGGCTGGTGACGTATCTGCCTATATTCCTACAAACGTAATTTCTATTACCGACGGACAGATATTTCTGGAAGGTAACCTGTTTAACGCAGGTATCCGCCCGGCCATTAACGTGGGTATATCTGTAAGCCGTGTGGGTGGTAATGCACAAATTAAATCCATGAAAAAAGTTGCCGGTACATTAAAACTGGATCAGGCACTTTACCGGGAGTTGGAAGCGTTCTCTAAATTTGGAGGTGATTTAGATGCTGCTACTAAAAACGTAATTGACAAAGGTGCAAGAAACGTGGAAATATTAAAGCAGTTGCAATACTCACCCATGAGTGTAGAGAAGCAGGTTGCGATGATTTATCTGGGAACACAGGGATTATTGAGAGATGTGGCAGTTAAAAATGTAAAAGCTTTTGAAGAGCATTTTTTAATGGAAATGGAAAATAAATATCCTGAAACTTTGGTAGAATTTAAGAAAGGTAATTTGAGTGATGATGGTATTGCTAAAGTAACTGAACTGGCAAAAGGATTAGCTCCTCAATACAAATAATATATTGAACAATAGTTTTTAAGAAGCTTCTCTTAACGGGAAGCTTTTTTATTTTTGGGTAGATATACTGCAGATGAATAAAAAAATATTTTTTGTTATTGTGTTGCTGACTGCTCTGTTGTTTTTTGGGCAGATGATAAATTCCTGTAAAAGTAAAACTGACCCAGCCGCAGTTTCTGATTCAGCAAAGATTGAACTGGGCCGGTTTCTTTTTTTCGACCGTCGTTTATCTGTAAATAACACCCGGAGCTGCGGCACCTGCCACAATCCGGCATTTGCTTTTACGGATGGTTACAAACGTTCGCTCGGCGTGTATGCAGATCTGCATCAGCGAAACACACAGCCACTCTTTAACCTGGGCTATTTAAAATATTTTACTGCAGCAGATTCTAACCTGCACTCTCCATTACAGCAAATGGATAATCCGCTGTTAAATAATCATCCTGCCGAAATGGGTGTTAAGGGTAATGAAGAAAATATTTTACAAAAGATTAAAGCGGATAAAGATTATCAGCAAATGTTTGGATCGCTTAAGGCAAATATTTCCTGGGAGAATATTAAAGCATACATCAGCTTATTTGTAAATTCACTTGAGTCAGAAAATTCGCCTTATGATAAATTTAAAATGGGAGATACATCAGCTTTAACGGCTTCGCAAAAAAGAGGAATGCAATTATTTTTTTCTGATGAATTGAAATGTGCTTCCTGCCATGGAGGGTTTAATTTTTCTGCACCTTCATTAACAAATCAAAAAGGAGATACAGTTTATTACTTTAATACCGGTTTGTACAATACCGATGGAAAAGGTGCTTACCCGGCTTATGATGAAGGGTTTTATCAGCTTACAAAAAATAAAGCAGATATGGGCAAATTCCGGGTGCCTTCCTTACGTAATCTTGCTTTTACAGCTCCATACTTTCATGATGGCAGCGCTGCAGACCTTGCAAATGTGATTAACAGCTACGCAAATGGAGGAAGAAAAATTGAGCAGGGTATTTACAAAGGTGAAGGGAATAAAAACCCTTACAAAGATTCATTGATCAATGGCTTCATTATCTCAGAAACAGATAAAATAAATCTCATCAGTTTTTTACAAAGCCTTTCAGATACCGCCTTTATTAATAACCCCGCTTACCAAAACCCATTTACCGGCGATGAAACAAAAAAGAAATAGTATTTTGCAATATCTATTACCATCTTTATTTCATAAGTAGTCCGAAGGACTATGTTGAAATATTAGATGGTATTATGCCGACAGTAAACTGGTCGGTAATTCCTTATTTTAGTCGGCATAAATTATTGTATGAGAATTTTTATCACAGCTTTTATTTTTTCACTTGCTTTTTTATTTTCCTGTAATAACAAAACAGCATCCTACGACAGTGAAGATAAATACGGCGAAGATGTTTTAAGATCTGTAATTATAAATGCAGATACGCTGAAAACATTTGACTTTGTAAATGCCCGGGTAGAAGCAATTAAAACTGCCTTGCAGCAACCAATGCCGGTTTTATTGTGCGGCGATAGTTTAAACAGCAATCAAAAACTGGCGCAGCAGATTGCCCTGCATGATTCCACCTTTACCAGGAGCACAAGAGATATTGGCAACCGTCAGCCATTCCGTAATGAAATTTTTGGAGTTTATCCTGCCAGGGAAAGTGATTTATCTACAGTAAAAAATCCGCCTGACCTGGCAGATTGTTACCGGGTAGAAATGTACAGTTATCCTTTAAACCTAACAACCATTGCATTGATTGATGTTAAACAACAAAAAGTTGTTACAACATTTACCCAGCAGCAAATGCAGCCCGAAATTCCCCTGTATTTAAGAAACCTGGCAATAAAAATTGCCATCAACTCTCCCGAAGTGCAGGAAGCTTACGGTATTAAGCCATCAGAAAAAGATGCATTGATGGCCAGCACCAAAACATCATTAAACAGAACCCGCTGCGAAAGAAGCCGCCACTTATGTGTGGCGCCAACTTTTGTAAAAGATGGTAAAGCACTTTGGGCAATTGTTGATTTAACTGATTATAAATTAGTAGGTGTTCGCTGGACAAATGTTGGTACCACCGGCCCGGCTGCCCCCATGATCACGGAAAGAAAATTGCAGGATGATAAAGTAACGGCCTGTTTTTGCGAACGGGAAACGCCTTTGGAAAAATACGGCTGGAAACTGAATTACATGCTTACCAGCAGCGATGGTTTACGTATTGCACAGGTAAATTTTAATGGCAAACCAATTTTGCAAAGCGCCAAGTTGGTCGACTGGCATGTGAGTTACAGCGGTACGGATGGTTTTGGTTACAGCGATGCAGTTGGGTGTCCTTATTTTTCGCAGGCAGCGGTTATTGCCTACGAGCCACCCAAAATAATGGAGATAAAAGATGATGCAGGAATTTTTACCGGCTTTGCATTGGAACAAACTTTCAGAAGTGAACAATGGCCATCGCCCTGCAATTATAATTACAGGCAAAGGTTTGAGTTTTATAAAGATGGCAGGTTTAGGGTGGCAGCAGCAAGTATTGGCCGGGGTTGCGGTAATGATGGCACTTACCGCCCGGTTTTTAGAATTGCCTTTGCGGCAGAACAAAATAATTTTGCAGAATGGAATGGAACTAACTGGAATAATTGGCCGCTTGAAAAATGGCAATCGCAGACAGCTACAACAGCTTATGCTGATAATAAATATCAGTATCAATTAACGGATAATAACGGAAACGGTTTTTTAATGCAGCCCGCCAATGCAAATTTTGGCGATGGTGGCCGGGGCGATAATGCATTTGTATATGTTACCCAAAGCAAAACAGCTATCGATGAAGGAGAAGTAGACCTGGTAACCATTGGGCCATGCTGCAATACAGATTATCACCAGGGTCCCGAAAAATTTATTGAACCATTGCCCGACAATATTCAAAATAAAAAATTAGTAGTTTGGTATGTTGCCCAGTTAAAAAACGACGACAGCAAGGGAAGAGAATATTGCTGGGCTGAATCTGTTTTAGAAAATGGGGTTTATGTAACCAAAGCGTATCCCTGCTTTGCGGGGCCGATGTTTGTACCGTTAAAAAATACTGCCAAATAGATTGAATATGAAACGCAGTTTTTCGATATTTCTTTTAACTATTATTGTTTGCCTGATGGCAACAGTATTTCAATCCTGCAAAGAAGAGGTAGTAGATTTTGATGCCAATTCCTGCAAAGGAAATTCGGCATTTATTAAAACCATGGGCTTCGATCCACGTTTTTCTTATTTTAGTACAACCAATATGAATGTTATGGGGTTGCAACTCCTGCAAAGTGAACAGCCGGGCAACCCACAAGCCAGGATTATAAAAACTTACCAACACCCAAGCTGGAAAAAAGGCGGTTACCTGGCTCCTATACTGATTGACAAGGACGGCAATATTTTTACATCGCCAGCGCCGTTTATTAATATACTTAACAATCCCATTGCAAATAACAATTGCATTTACCGCATAGACGGGCAAACGGGCGAAATGCAGGAATTTATGCGGCTGCCTTTTGAAGATTCAATCAATGCACAAAATCCATTTGGCATTATTGGCATGATTTATCTGTGCGAAACCGGTACACTCTATGTTACTTCTGTTGCCGGCTCAAGACTGCATAAAGAGAACGGCCATATTTATGCCATCAATTTAAAAAGCAAAACAATCATTGACCAGGTAGATCATACAGATGCACTTGGTTTGGGTATTTCTTATGCGGCCGGCAAGCGCCAGTTATTTTTTGGCAGCGCAAGAAATTCGGATGTACAAGTAATCACCCTTAACGCTGCCGGTAAATTCTCCGGCAGACCCCAAATTGCTTTTACATTGCAAAACATGGGACCAAGAGGCGATGATAAGGTACGCAGGATAAAGACCGATAACAGTGGAAACTTACTGGTTTATAGTATGGAATTTGGCTTTAACCTGATTGCTGCACGTGAAAAGCAGGAAACACTATATACATTTACTTACGATGAATCTCAGAACAAATGGATTCAATTAAAGTAAGGTAAATTCTATACTCTTCATTTCAGGAAAAATAACTGGCATTTGCCGTCCCAAGCCTTATCACACGATAGAATAAATAAAATTTGTTACAAGCATAGATGTAAGAAAGATCGCTAACCCTTTTTTCTTACATTGTACATTTACGTACCAAAAAAAAGTATAGTTACTGCTTTCTTTTTGGAAAAACCCGATAATTATTACTAGTAGGTGCAATATAATAGCAATGTAGTCGTTATTCTATACTTGATTTTTATAGAAGCATTGTAACCCTTAATAGAATATCCAAACACATGAAGAACCTAATCAAATTTATTTTGACGGCATTATCATTTTTTGCCGTTATTTCCCCTTCCAACGCACAGGTTTCCGGTACTGTTTTCCGGGATTTTAACGGGAATGGCGTAAAAAACAATTCCGCAACTTTTAATGAACCTTTTGTAGCAGGTGTAACAGTAAAGGCATTTAACAGTGCCAATGTTCAGTTAGGAGCAACAAAAACCACGGATGCCGTGGGTGCTTATAGTTTTACTGTGGTTGAAATCCCTGCAGCCACGGCTGTGCGGATAGAATTCTCAGGCCTGGCATCTGCTGATTTTACCAGTGCAAACGGAGCCGGAAACGGCACCAATGTACAATTTGTAACGGCCCCCAATGCAAGCACCAATTTTGCAGTAAATGCACCTGATGATTATTGGGATAATGCCGGAACGCCTAATCCTAAATTGCTTGCCATTGTGTATGCCCATGGCGATATTAACCATACAAACTCTGCCAATACCACATTTGGTATTGTACAAATAGATAACAATACAACAGGCCATACACCAACCATAGTAAATGTAGCTAAACAGTCACAGGTGGGTTCTTTATGGGGAATTGGTTATCAAAAAATACAGAACAGGTATTTCTGCGGAAGTTTTTTAAAACGCCATGTAGGCCTTGGTCCTAAAGGTGTGGGAGGTGTGTATATGGCAAATTTATCCGGAGCTAATTATGCGCTGTCCGGCAGTTTTACCTTACAGGGAGTTACACCTTCTAACAGTGCAACAGCCTTAGACATGGGTACCGTAAACAGGGTATCTACACCAAATACCAGCGATTTTTATTTGGCTACCGGCTCTGATGCTTCAGGCAGGGATCTGGATGCTTTTGGAAAAATTGGTAAAGTGGGCTTTGGAGATTTAGAAGTTGATGATAAAAATCAACAACTTGTACTGATTAATCTTAATCAGAGAAGATTGATTACTGTAGATGTTTCCGGCACTACCGCAACATTAAACAATGCTTCTGCAGCAACACTTGGGCCGCTTACCAAAGCATACGATATCTTAACCTTACCGGGTGTTCCATCCTGTGTAACGGGTCAGCTTCGTCCCTTTGCATTAAAGATATATAAAGGCCGCGGTTACCTGGGTGCAATTTGTGATGGATCTGGCAATCCCCGTGATTCTACAACACTGGCAGGTTATATTTTGAGCTTCGATCCTGCCAATATTGCGGCCGGATTTACTACCGAAATAACAATAAATCTTAACTACCGTACTTCATCGAGTAATGGTAATACCAACAGATGGCATTCGTGGGCTGATATCTGGGCTGATGTAAAATCAGGCGGATCTTATAGATACCCTGAACCGCTTATAAGTAATATTGAGTTTGATGAAAATGGAGCAATAAATATTTCAATTACCGATCGTTTTGGTCATCAGATGGGCATAAACCAGACAATACCTCTTGCTGGTTCAGCAACTGTGGCAGGCGAATCACGTATTTCAGGCGATTTATTACATGCCTGCAGGGTTGGCGCAACATGGGTAATGGAAGGTGCAGCAGGAACCTGCCCCATAACCAATACCGTTGATGCCGCTGATGGATATGGAGATGGGCAAACGGTTGGTGTAAAAGAATATTTTGATGATGAATCAGGCGATAATACCCTTGGCGAATACACAGAAGGTGCATCAGCAAAACTGATGGGTACCAACCAACTTGTGCAAACAATTGTTGATCCTACCTCTGCAGCTGGTACAACCGGCGAACCTTATTGGTACTCTGCCGGTATGCATTGGTACAATGTTAATACCGGTGGCTGGAACAACTGGACATCTCTATATGATGGCTCTGATGCAGGTGCACCGGCAGGTACTTTTATGAAAGGAAATGGTTTGGGAGATATTGAGTTTGCCGGTACAGCAGCACCCATCCAGGTAGGCAACCGAATCTGGACCGATACAAACGGAAACGGCATACAGGATGCTGGTGAAACAACTGCTCCTGTGGCTGCAGGAACTACAGTAACACTTAGAAGCCCTGGTATAAATGGAATATACGGAGATGCAGATGATCAAACCTGGACAACAACAACAGATGCAGCAGGTAATTATTATTTTAGTGCATTAAGCAGCGCCGATAACAGGAAACCCGCCACCTGGACCGGATTAGGTAATGTTGTTCTGCCCGGATATGATTACCGGATTGAATTGACAATACCGGCGGGTTTTCAGTTAAGCAAGACTAACGTGGCCTCCAATACATTGGATAATATAGATAACGATGCAATACAAAGTGGCGTTATTGCGGTAGTGTCATTTAATACTTCCAGCACCAATCATAATTTTGATTTTGGTTTTAAACCGTTGGCAAGTCTTGGCGATAAAGTTTGGCGTGACGATAATAAAAATGCAACGCAGGATGCAGGAGAGCCCGGCGTATCAGGTATTGCAATTACACTCTTCCGACCCGGTTTTGGGTTGGATGGAATTGCAGCAACAGCAGATGATGCACTACCGGTTGCAACCACAGTTACTGACAGCTATGGTAATTATTTATTTGATAATTTAACTCCCGGCAACTACCAGGTACAGGTAAATCTTCCTGCAAATTACCAGTTTACAACACAGTCTAATACAGTTGATAATACAAATGGCGCTGCAGCAAAAGATGTAGGAAGTGATGTGAATGCAGTTACCGGTTTAACTTATACCATTGCATTAAGCGCAGGCGAAAATGAACGGAATATTGATGCAGGCATCATCTTTAACCAGCCGGCTTCGGTAAGCAGCATTGGCGATAAAGTTTGGTACGATACAAATGGCAACGGCATCCAGGATGCCGGAGAACCTGGTGTTAGCAATGTAACGGTAACATTGTACAAAGAAACAGCACCGGCAAGCGGCATATATGTTGTGTATGCAACCACCGTAACCGATGTAAATGGATTCTATCTTTTCAACAATTTACCAAACAACACAAATTATAAAGTTGGCATTACGCCACCTGCAGGTACATCACTTACTACAAGTGCAGGTACAACGCCTGGTAATGCAACAACCAACAGTGATCTCGATCCAGCTACAAGATTGAGTGCTGTGGTAAATATACCGGCAATTGGTGCGCAAATAACAGGTATTGATGCCGGATTAATATTGCAGCTAACAACCAAAGCAAGCATAGGCGATAGGGTATGGTACGATAGTAACAGGGATGGAGACCAGGATGCAGGCGAACCCGGCATTGCAGGCGTAACCGTTCAATTATTGGATGCAGCCAACACCGTGTTGGCAACCACCACCACAGATGCCTTTGGCATGTATATTTTTACCAATTTAAACCCCGGAGTTTACCGGGTAAGTTTTGGAGGCGTTGCAGGTATGCAGCGCACCGTCTTAAATGCTACGGGCGGTACCATCGCCGATATAACTGACAGCGATGCAGACCCAACAACAGGCAGAACCCAGGGATATACTTTAAATGCCGGCGGAAAAAACATGAGTGTTGATGCTGGTTATTACAGCACACTACCGGCAATAAATGTGGGTGCTATAGGCGACCGGGTTTGGCTTGATAATGATGGCAATGGTGTACAGGATGCAGGTGAACCTTCAGTGGCAGGTGTTACAGTAACCCTTTACAATAATGCAGGTACTGCCATTGCTATTGCAACCACTGATATAAATGGAAATTATTTATTTCCTGGTTTAACACCCGGTAATTATACAGTAGGCTTCAGTAATTTACCGGTTGGTTTTGGTTTTTCAGGTCAGAATAAAGGTGGAAACACTGCAACTGACGGGGATGCAAATCCTGCCACAGGCAGAACCCAGACCGTTGTTGTTACCGGAGGTTCAACAAATATTACTGTTGATTCCGGCATACGCCTGGGTTTACCAAGTGGTTTAGGCAGTTTGGGTAATAAAGTATTTATTGATTTACCGGGAGGCGTAATGGGGCAACAGGAAGCGGGGGAACTTGGCGTAGCGGGTGCTATTGTACAATTATACCTGGATGCAAACGGCGATGGTTTGATTACCGGGGCCGAGCAAACAGCTATAGCTACCACTACCACCAATGCATTGGGAGAATATTTATTTGACGGTTTAAATGCCGGTACCTACCAGGTTGGCTTCAGTAATCTACCTGCTTCTTATACATTAACTATTAAAGATGCCGCAGGCATATCGGATGATGAAGACAGTGATGGCAACCCGGTAAACACGGCAGTAAGTGGTAACCCGGCCGTGGCAGGAAAATCGTATACCGATTTAATAAGCCTGGCGCAGGGCGAAGATAATTTGTCGGTAGATCTGGGGCTGGTAACACCTGCCAGTACCAACAGCCTGGGTAATTATGTTTGGTTTGATGCAAATAGTGATGGAATACAGGATGCTGCAGAGAACGGCATTCCGGGAGTAATGGTAACCCTGTACAACAATGCAGGCAATGCCGTTGCTGTTACAACTACCGATGCTACCGGTCAATATTTATTTGCCGGTTTGGCAGATGGAAATTACAGCGTTGGTTTTACTAATTATCCGGCGGGATTTGATTTTACTTTAAAATCTGCATCAAACGATTTAACCGGAAGTGATGCTGACAGGGTTAGTGGAAGAACCGCAACAGTTACATTAAACTTCGCCGCAGGCGGAACAAGCAGAGACAACAGGAGCCTGGACGCTGGTTTAATAACCCTCAGGGCTTCTTTAGGCGATAAAGTATGGAGCGATTTAAATAATAACGGCACACAGGATGTAGGCGAATACGGCGTTCCCGGTGTAACCGTAAGTTTATTCCGCCCCGGTTTTGGATTAGATGGCATTGCCGCAAATGCAGATGATGCACTGGCTGTTGCAAGTATGATAACCAA
The DNA here is from genome assembly GCA_038328115.1 of Chitinophagales bacterium. Classification (GTDB taxonomy): domain Bacteria; phylum Bacteroidota; class Bacteroidia; order Chitinophagales; family Chitinophagaceae; genus Ferruginibacter. The sequence goes on along the minus strand of JBBQLS010000006.1, from coordinate 34,196 downwards.
CGGAAAAGGCAACTACTTGTTCTCAAACCTTGTACCTGGCGATTACCAGCTCGAATTCACGACCATACCAACCGGCATGCTGTTCACCCAACAGAACACACCCGGCGATAATCAAAATAATACCAACAGCGATGCCGTTCCTGCAAACAGCAATGGCAGAACGGGCAACTTTACATTAAGTGCAGGTGAAATAGATTTAACGGTAGATGCAGGCCTTACAGTACCACGCCCGGCAACAATTGGTAACCGTGTGTGGGACGATTTTAATGCAAACGGAATACAGGATGCCAATGAACCAGGCGTAGCTGGTATTTTAGTAACCTTATATAATGTTCTTAACCAGCCAATAGGCAGTTCAGTAACAGATGGTAATGGCTACTGGCAAATTACCAATATACCGGCAGGCACAGGGTATTATGTAATATTCTCGCCCAACCTGCCGGCATTTAATACCACGGCCGCTCCAGGCGGCAACCCTGCATGGACCACGCAAAACCAGGGAGCCAACGGTGCCATTGCTTTAGATAGCGGAACAGAAAGTGATTTTGATAGTGACGTTACTGCCTCAGGAGCAAATGCAGGAAGAACAGCAGCTTTCAATATTATATCCGGCGATAATTTCCCCAACATTGATGCAGGCATAATAAACTGGTCCTCCAACAATATTTTACCAATTCAACTGGTAAGTTTTACTGCTCAGCCACAAGGCAATAATGTGCAGTTAAGCTGGGTGGTAGCAACCGAAATTAATGTTGCTAAATACGAAGTGATTTATAGTACAAACGGTACAAATTTCAACCCTATTGGAAGCCAGTTGGCAACAGGCAGCCGCAATTACAGCCAGTTGCATACTTCGCCTCAGCAAGGTTTAAATTATTACCGCCTGAAAGTTACAGACATTGATGGATCAATTACTTACAGCGAAATACGCAAAGTAAATTTTGGTAAGGCCGATGATAAAGTAGCCTTGTACCCGGTACCGGCTAAAACGTTTGTAAACATTACTTTTAGTGCAGGCATGATAAACAAACCGGCAACAATCAGTATGCTTTCAATTGATGGTAAGTTAATGCAGCAGCAAAACATACCGGCGCTAAGCCAGACAGAAACCATTGACCTGCGTAGGTTTGCAAGCGGCAAATACATTGTTCGCATGTTGGTTAATGGCGAAGTAATTACAAGACAGATTGAAGTGATAAAATAAACAGAACTATTTTTTTAGAAGCCACCCTGAAAAATGCAGGGTGGCTTTTTTATTAATTGCTTTTGGTTATTAATAATTGAGAAGTATTGGTATTTTGGATAAATTACATGGACGCTATAAATATTTGGAATGTATAACAGTGGTTTGTTGATTTAGCTGATATAGAATATGAGGGAAGAATATTTTATAACATCAATGCAAATTTTTAGGCGCAATTAAAAGAAGTTTAATGCAACCGATCCTTTATTATATCTTGACTGTTTCTGGTTTGACAACTTTTGCAATATGGGTTGGCAAATTAGTTATTACAAAATCCTTTGACATAGGGATTGAACGATACAAGATGACCCTTCAAAAGGAAATTGAAGAGCATAAAAGCAATTTATCAAAACTCTCTTTAGAGCACTAAGTTAAATTTTCAAAACTTCATGCGGATAGGGCAGAGAAAATTAAAGTCCTTTATGAAAAGGTCATTGATCTCGAACAGGCACTAATTTTCGCAACTACTATAGCACAAGGACCAGAATATATCAGCGACCTAAAACGAGACGATGCCTGCTTTGAAAAAATAAGGGCTTTGATCCACCAATTTGACTTAGATAGAATATATTTTTCAAAAGAAACAATTTCAAAGTTTGACATTATTATCAAAGAATCATGGGAAATAAGTTTTCAAATGCGAAAGGTTCGTCGATATGCAAGTGCTCTAAATGATTTTGCTGCAACTGGACGACAAGCCCCTAAAATTTATTATAGTGAATCTGATTTGTGGACGACAGCTAGTAAAAGAACTGAGAATGAGTTTAAAACATTGAAGGAAGATTTGGCTGGTGAATTCAGATTATTACTTGGAATATAAACTGGTCCTAACTTTAAAGACTTGCGAAACCTGAGAAGGTCAAATTTTTTTATTCGCCGCCGGTCTTCGCTCTTATCTTCGCCGTTGTTTGGTCTTATTAACGAACAACGAATAGCGGGCACTTAAGCCACCACATACCAGCTTCAAAACAGTTTGCAACCTCATTTTCTCCTTATTTAAAACCATTTTATCAAAAACTTTATGGAATACCTCATTTTTTTTCCTTCTTTGTACTGAGGTGAGGTTAATGCCAGAAATTTCCAATGAGCTGTAATCCTTCAAGGTTACACTCATTGAAGTTCTGGATTTTTTATTTAAAGGCTTTACCTTTTATCATTAGCCGTCAGGTATTTCTGTTTGCAGCATATCAATAAAGTCGCTTTTATGCTTTTTTTGCCAATTTGGCTGCTTTATTGTTTTAGCATAGTATTTGAAAACCATAATGGAATATATTTGCTGTAATTAACACTATACTATGAACTTTGGAAAAGAATTTGAGAAATACGCTGTAAAGCATAAAGGAATCAGCAGTAATACGCTTGATAGTTATTTAAAACACAACATACCAAATGCTGTTGCTGCTATCCCTTCCGGAGGCGGTGGGGCCATTACCAATCTTACTCCCAACATTATTGAAGAGCGCCCCATGAACGTAGCCGTAATGGACGTTTACAGCCGCCTTATGATGGACAGGATCATCTTTTTGGGTTATCCCATCAATGATGAAGTGGCAAACATCGTTACTGCACAATTACTCTTTTTAGAAAGTACCGACCGTACCCGTGACATACAGATGTACATCAACTGCCCCGGTGGTGGTGTGTATGCAGGTCTGGGTATGTATGATACCATGCAGTTCATTACACCGGATATTGCAACCATTTGTACCGGCATGGCTGCCAGTATGGGGCAGGTATTAATGTGTGCAGGAGCACCGGGGAAACGCACAGCACTAAAACACAGCCGCATTATGATGCACCAGCCCAGCGCAGGCGCCGGTGGTCAGGCAACCGATATTGAGATCACCGTTAATGAAGTGAAAAAAGTGAAGCAGGAGATCTACGAGATCATTGCCTTTCACACAAACCAACCTATAGAAAAAGTAGCGCAGGATTGCGACAGGGATAAATGGCTTACTTCCACTGAGGCAAAAGAATACGGCCTGATTGATGAAGTACTTATAATGAACCAAAGAAAACAAAAGAAAGATCAAAAATAAAACAACCACCAGTTATGAACTTTTATAAAAACAACAATACCCGTTTTGAAGATGAGGAAAAACCGGATGGTATTCCGGAAAACCCGATGGAGAAAATGATGAGCAGCTGGCAGTTTGACAAAAAATTTATTGAACAGCGCAAGGTTTTTTTATGGGGTGTGGTAGATGATAAAAGTGCCAAAGACATTACCAACCGCTTAATGTATCTGGAAGCGATTGACCCCGGGAAAGAGATTATCTTTTACATCAGCAGCCCCGGCGGCATGGTTACCAGCGGCATGGTTATTTACGATACCATGCAAATGATAAGCTCACCGGTTAGTACCGTATGTATGGGTATGGCTGCCAGTATGGGTAGCATATTGCTCAGCGGCGGCGCCAAAGGCAAGCGTTTTATTTTTCCAAATGGCGAGGTAATGATTCACCAACCAAGCGGCGGCGGACAGGGAACCAGTGCCGACCTGGAAATAATGGCAGGCCAGATCAAAAAAACCAAACTGATGGGTGCTGAAATACTGGCAAAAAACTGCGGGCAAACCGTTGAAAAAGTGATGAAGGATTTTGACCGTGATTACTGGATGGATGCCAAGGAATCAATTGATTATGGTATTGTAGATGCTGTTTTGACTAAAATTTAGACTTATTCTACAAAATTTATAAATCAAAGCCTCTTTTTGAGGCTTTTTTATCATACAACAAGTACCAAAATTTTATGATTTAAATGCAACGTTATAGGCTGGGAACTTGTCTAAGTGGTTATCAAGTGGCTTTTTTGTAACTTTACATGTGATCAGGAAGGTGAGGTACAGATAAAACAGATTAAAACATGGCTAAACAACAAACTTTACATTGCTCTTTTTGTGGCCGTAATCGTGATGAAGTTAAAATACTCATTGCTGGTCAGGATGGGCATATTTGCGAAAACTGTGTAGAACATGCCGAAGAAATTATTGAGCAGGAACTGGGCACCACCAAGGATAGTAAACATAGTACTTCACCAGCACATAAACTAACTGTAAGAAAACCACTGGAGATAAAAAAATTCCTGGATGATTATGTAATTGGCCAGGATGATGCAAAAAAAATACTGGCAGTGGCTGTTTACAATCATTACAAAAGACTGAACCAGAAAGTAGAGAATGATGTAGAGATTGAAAAAAGCAATATCATTATGGTTGGCGAAACGGGTACCGGAAAAACCCTGCTGGCAAAATCAATTGCCCGTATGCTTAACGTACCTTTTGCCATAGTGGATGCAACCGTTTTTACCGAAGCCGGTTATGTGGGCGAAGATGTGGAAAGTATGCTGAGCCGTTTATTACAGGCCTGCAATTATGATGTACCATCGGCAGAAAAAGGTATCGTATTTATTGATGAAATTGATAAAATTGCCCGCAAAAGCGATAACCCATCCATAACCCGTGATGTAAGTGGCGAAGGTGTGCAACAGGGATTATTAAAATTACTGGAAGGTACCGAAGTACTGGTACCACCACAGGGTGGCCGCAAACACCCCGAACAGAAACTGATAAAAGTAAACACCCAAAACATATTGTTTATTTGCGGTGGTGCTTTTGATGGTGTAGATAAAATTATTGCACGCCGGGTAAACACCAATGCCATTGGGTTTAATGTAAATAAAGAATTACAGGAATACCAGCAGGATAATCTGCTGCATTTTGTAAATGCGGTTGACCTGAAACATTTTGGTCTGATACCAGAGTTGCTCGGCCGTTTACCGGTAGTAACTTACCTAAACCCGCTGGATGCTGTTACCTTACGCAGCATTTTAACCGAGCCAAAAAATGCGCTGATAAAACAGTTTACCCGGTTATTTGAAATAGAAGGCATAGAGTTGAAATTTGAGCCAGCCGTCTTTGATTTTATGGTTACCAAGGCGCTGGAATATAAGCTGGGTGCCCGTGGCCTACGCAGCATCTGCGAAAGCATATTGACCGATGCGATGTTTGAATTACCTTCTCAAAAATTAAAAGAGTTTGAAGTTACACTGGAATATGCTCAACGCAAATTCAGCAGCAGTAAGTTGAGTATGCTAAAGGTGGCGTAATGTATGGTCTGACGGCCCCGTCTGACCATACATATATATATTCGATAGTTTCTTTTTCATTTCTTTTCTCCCCAAATTTCAAACAACCTAATATCATTTTAGGTGGTTGTTTATTTTCAATTTATTTTTACACGGTTGTTAAAACTACGCTTAGATAAAAGTTTCCTAATGGTATGTGGTACAAGTGAGTGACACAACGATGATGCCATGAAAACTTATGCTGGTAACAAAATATTAAATCTAAAATAAAAAATGGTAGATGTTATTCTGGGCATGCAATGGGGCGATGAAGGCAAGGGTAAAATTGTAGATTACTTTGCTAAAGATTATGATGTGATCGCCCGTTTTCAAGGTGGCCCAAATGCCGGGCATACGTTGTATGTGGATGGGAAAAAAATTGTACTGCACCAGATACCCAGCGGTATTTTTCATGAGGATAAGGTTAACCTGATTGGCAATGGGGTGGTGCTGGATGCTATTACATTAAAAAAGGAATGTGAAAATGTAGCGGCATTTGGGGTTGATTATAAAAAGAATCTTTTTATAAGTGAGAGGGCTCACCTGATATTACCTACGCACCGGGCATTGGATAAAGCCAGCGAGTTAAGCAAAGGCAATGAAAAAATCGGCAGTACACTGAAAGGTATTGGCCCTGCTTATATGGATAAAACAGGCCGCAATGGTTTAAGGGTTGGTAATTTATTAGACAAAAGTTTTACAACTGATTATATAAAACTTCGCATGAAGCACCAGCGCCTGCTGGACAACTTTAATTTTCAGGAAGATATTAATGCCTGGGAAGAAGAATTTTTTGAGGCTATGGAATTTTTGCGTGAGTTTAAAATTGTGAATGGCGAATATTTCATCAACGAAAAAATACAGAAAGGTAATAAAGTGCTGGCCGAAGGTGCACAGGGAAGTATGCTGGATGTGGACTTTGGAACATTTCCTTTTGTAACAAGCAGCAATACCATATCGGCTGCTGTCTGTACTGGTTTGGGCATTGCGCCGCAAAAAATTAAAGAGGTCTTTGGTATTTCAAAAGCTTATTGCACCAGGGTGGGCAGCGGTCCTTTTCCTACCGAACTGCTTGATGAGACCGGAGAGCAGTTACGTAAAACGGGAAATGAGTTTGGAAGCACCACTGGCCGTCCACGTCGTTGCGGATGGATTGATCTGGTTGCCCTTCAGTTTGCCTGCATGATAAACGGGGTTACACAAATTATTATGACCAAGGCCGATATACTGGATGAATTGGATGAACTGAAGGTTTGCAACGGTTACAGGATTAATGGTAAGGCAATTGATTATGTGCCTTTTCAAATGAATAAGGTAGATATTGAACCGGTGTACCAATCATTTACCGGCTGGAAAAAAGATATAACTGCAATTACTGAATTTGATGCGCTGCCGGCAGAAATGAAAACTTATATTGAATACCTGAATAAATTTTTGGGCGTGCCTGTAAAGTATATCAGCAACGGCCCCGGCAGGGATCAATTGGTTATTGCATAAAAAAAATAAAAAAACCTTGTATTTTATTTGGCTATGTAAAACAGATTTGGAAATTTTACATTACTAATCCACATTGACTTATGACTTTAATATCAGACGACAAACAAACAACAACAGTTACAGCAGGTTTTGCAACTGTAGTTAATGCTGCAAAAAAAGTGGCCAAACCAAAAGATGATGATGAAGATGATGATCTGGACGATGATGATGATGCGCCATCTCCAAAGAAAAAAGCTGCACCAAAGAAAAAGGGTGCCGATGATGACGACGATGATGATGATGTAGAAAAGGAAGACGACTGGGAAAAGTCTGAGGAAGATGATAGCTGGGATCCGGATTTTGATGAATTTGATGTGCCTAAATCTACAGGTAAAAAAGCAGCGGTAAAAAAACCTGGTAAAGGAAAGGAGGAAGACGATGACGAATTTAAAGTGGATGATGATTTCAGCGATCTGGGTTTAGATGATGATGATGATTTTGATGATGATGACGATGATTTTTAACCTGCCTGCCGGACAGGCAGGTGCAGTATTCAGCAACGGGGTAAAATAAACACATGAAAAAATGTATTTCTTTTCCTGTTGACGATTTTAATATTTTTAAAATGCAAATGTTGAATTGGGTAAACCGGTTCAACATTTTTTGTTTACTGGATAACCGGCATTACGATTTTAGTAAACCGGCTTTTCAATGCCTGCTGGCTGCAGGGTCAAAAGCCAATGTTGAAGCACCCGCCGGTAAAGCCTTTGATGCGTTGCGAAATTTTTATGCAGATAATAAAAATGAGTGGCTGTTTGGCCATTTGGGCTACGAACTGAAAAATGAGACGGAAAAGCTAAGCTCAGCCAATGGTGATGGTATAGGTTTTAGCGACCTGCATTTTTTTGTACCTGAAATTGTGCTCGAGCTGAATGACAGGGAAGTAATCATACATTGTGATGACGATGCCGCAATTATTTTTGATGCCATACTTGGCTGCCCGGGTACAATTAATGAAAGTATAAAGTCTGAAATTACTGTTCAGCATAAAATAAGCAGGGAAGATTACATTAGCATTATTGAAAGACTACGGCAGCATATTTTGCGTGGTGATTGCTACGAAATAAATTTTTGCCAGGAATTTTTTGCTAAAAACTCAGAAATTGATCCATTATATATCTACAACCGGTTGACAGAGCTTTCTCCCAATCCCTTTTCTGTATTTTATAAATTGAATACCCGATGGTGTTTATGCGCCAGCCCCGAGCGGTATTTAAAGAAGGAAGGGAACAAAATTATTTCGCAACCCATAAAAGGAACCAGCAAAAGAAATTTAGAGAATGTAGCAGAAGACGAAGAAGCTAAAAATTATTTGATTGAAAGTGAAAAAGAAAAAAGCGAAAACGTAATGGTGGTTGACCTGGTGCGTAATGATCTTAGCAGGATTTGTAAACCCGGTACGGTACAGGTTGATGAACTGTTTGCAGTATATAGTTTTCCGCAGGTACACCAGATGATAAGTACGGTAAGTGGTGAAATGGAAGCAGGTAAAGACTGGATTGATTGTATTGAAGCTACATTCCCCATGGGCTCTATGACAGGCGCACCCAAGAAAAAAGTAATGGAATTAATTGAGCAATACGAGCAAACCAAACGTGGTTTATTTTCAGGTGCAATAGGGTATGTAAAGCCTGATGGCAACTTTGATTTTAATGTGGTAATACGCAGCATACTTTACAACGCAGCCAATAAATATCTTTCCTTTCAGGCGGGTGGCGGCATTACCTATAATAGCAACCCGGCATTGGAATATGAAGAGAGCCTGTTAAAAGCAAAGGCTATGATAAAGGTGTTGGAGTAGCTCAACTTAAAGCGGCGAATTCCACGGCCATGCGAATGCTGGGCGTGGAGACGCAGATGGAAATTTTAATTTTTAGAGGTCGACTCGAAGGGGAAGGAATTTTTTGATAGCTTTTGTCAATTCCTGTATCTGGTCATTCATCTTTCTGATTTGTTCATCCTCCGTATCTATTTTTTTATTTTGATCTTCTATAATCTTTTGCTGTTCCTGAACTGACTTTACCAATGGCATAATGAACTGGCTGTAGGCAAGGCTGTAATGATCTTTGCTATTTATCGGGGCATGAACACCATCAAAAGGGTAACCTAATTCGTTTGCAATTTTCTCAACATCCTGAGCAAGAAAGCCTGAGTGTAATTGTTTTTCTCCACTGTATAATGCAGGTACTATCTGATTGTTATTGATAATGCCAGTTCTGCTGTACTCCTCTAATTTTTTTTCATCAAAATAATAAGTAACAGGGGTAAGCCTCTTAATAAAATCTAATCCTGGCACATTGCTTTGTATGTTGTATTTAAATCTTGCATCAGAAGGAAAGCTATAAGCTACGGGCCCTTCAACTACAGTTACATTTGCATCGCCGATGCGTACTTTATTACTGGTGTTTACTACTGCATTTGCTCCTATGGCTGTAGCATTCGTTAAATTGCCAGACTGTACATCGCTACCATACCCAATACCGGTGTTAAAATCTCCTGACGTATTTGCAAAAAGAGTGTACATTCCAAGACCCGTGTTATGACTGCCCTCAGTATTACTATAAAGTGAACTGGTGCCCATGCCTGTGTTCTCAATTCCGAATGTATTGTTCTGAATTGCCAGGGAGCCAATAGCTGTATTACTACTTCCCAATGTGTTGGTAATAAGAGCCTGGTATCCAATACCGGTATTATAAGATCCTGTGGTATTTGAATATAAGGCTTTTGAACCCACGGCGGTATTGGGATCAGTAGCTGTACTATTATATAATGCAAAATCACCTATTGCAACGTTATGACTCCCTGTAGAATTATTATATAGCGCCTGAAAACCATTGGCGGTATTGCCTGATCCGGTATTTACATAAAGAGAATATGCGCCTGTCGCAGTATTAAAATCTGAAGTAGTATTTGCGGCAAGTGCATCACGGCCCAATGCTGTATTCCCGTCGCCACTTGTATTTGAGCCCAGAGTATATCCGCCCGTAGCAACATTATCCGCTCCGGAGATATTAGCATATAGCGAATGGTCGCCATTCGCAGTATTATTATATCCGTTAGTGTTGGAGTAAAGGGCTTTGGAACCAACTCCTGTATTTGCAAACCCAGTATTATTTTTATATAATGCAGAATCGCCTATCGCAACTATATTAGAGGATATTGTGTTTGAAAATAAAGCCTTCATCCCTATAGCCACGTTACTATAACCTGTACTGTTATTAAACAATGCCTGGTAACCATCAGCAACATTATTATTTCCGGTTGTATTCAAAGTAAGTGAGTTAACACCATTAGCTACATTGTTGTTTCCTGTGGTGTTTGCAAAAAGTGCGCTAACTCCCGTTGCAGTGTTAAAGCTTCCCGTAGTATTTGAATTAAGAGAAAAATTAGCGTTAGCTGTATTTGAGCTTCCCGTTGTATTTAAATAAAGCGACTGAAAGCCGGTAGCAGTGTTCCTGTCACCAGATGTATTTGCATAAAGAGCCTTTGATCCCACAGCAGTATTCCGAAAACCTGCAACGTTATTAAATAAGGCAGAATCCCCAACGGCTACAAGATTTGCGGTAGTCTGATTTAAAAATAATGCCCTGATACCAAAAGCAACATTACTAAATCCGGTATTGTTTAATCCACTCTGGTAGCCAAAGAGAACATTCCCATCATTTACTATACCACCTATATACCCTGATCTACTATAATTCTGTCTAAATACTACTGGCTTTTCGTCAGTTGTGCCGATAAAATTTCCAATTGGGTCAGTACCTGCGTTACCAGTAAGCGACCATCCACTTCCAGAGCCGGTGCTTATCAGCAGCCATGCAGAACCACTCCAGTAATAATAACCGGGAGTAACAGCAGTACCGCCTGCTGTGGTATTTGTATTGAAAACCAATAGGGATAATGCCGGCGAAGGAATAGTTGTGAGATCATTTGTTCCCGTAAGTACTACACGGGGTATAAGTAATCCTTTATTTGGATTTCTTACATCCAGCATTGCACTATTATGCGGTGGTAATCCATCATTAGTAATGCTTACATTTTGTTGTGCGTTGACAATCGTAAAAACAAAAAGGATACTGATGGTGATTGAATACAATTTTTTCATCCGTTCAATTTTAGTGATTAACAATATTGTGAATACGGGTATAAAATATTTTGTATTTAATGAATCATCAAATCATTATTTTGATAATAGCATCGGCTATTATATGCATTGAATTAAAAACACTAAAGGTGGAAAATTTAGAAAGTCACAATTTCGTAGAGAGCTAATTCAGCGGAATGCTTATTTCTTGTTCCAGAGAGAGAAGGTAGATAAACAAAATAGCGTGACCAAATTTATTTGTATCAGTTGGTGCCCCCAACAACCGATATACTGATTTTATATCGGAGCTATTCAAGCCAACCGAAACACTCATTCTTAATAAATTAACGGTGAGTAAATGGTTCTGGTCAGTGAGACACCACCCGGTATAGACAGTGCACTAAAGTAGATTGTGTAAACAATAGCGGCATACTACCTGCCGTTTTTTCTCTTCGACTTTTTTTGAGATGGATATGTAGTTGACTGATTTGCCGGCGGCTCCGGATTATCGCCCAGTAAAAGCTGTACGCATTCATTTAGTATAACGTACTTATTGGCTATAAACAGCTGCATTTTATCGGATGGTAATCGCAGATCGTAATTGCCATTTATGCTCATCATATTATCAAAGTCGGGATTGTAACGGTTAAAAGTTACAATATCCATCGAAAGATTTTTTGTAATAATGAGTGAATTAAATTTGCCCGAAATAGTTTGGGTAGATGCAAATTCTCTTTCCTCATCGGTTAAGTTTGGCTTAATATCATAGGGGTTTGCTCCGCCACCCATTCCTATACCGGGGTTAAAAGATCCGCCTGTAGCCAGCGTGGTAACGCCGCCAGATCCTTCCATTACATAATGTGTGGCAATAAATTTCTTTACGTAATTCCTACTTTCGCCAGGCAGGTAGTATTGCAGCGACCAGAAATTTTTGCTGCCGCTGGTTCTGATGGCTTTGTTTACATTGCCCAGGCCACCATTGTAACTGGCCAAAACCAATAACCAGTCGTGATAAACTTTATAAGAATTGAGTAAATATCTTGCTGCTGCATGGGTACTTTTTACATAATCACGCCTTTCATCAACAAAGGCATTTACAACCAGACCATATTGCCTGGCTGTTTCGGGCATAAATTGCCAGGGCCCTGCAGCACCAACCCAACTGGTGGCACCGGTTTTTAAATTACTTTCTATTACAGCTACATATTTTAATTCCCGTGGTAAACCATACTGGCTTAAAATATTATCAATCAGATTAAAATAGGGTTGGCCCCAGTTTTTCATTTGCAGCAAACTTTTGGAGTGTGCATTCAGGTAATCCTGCATGTAGCTTTCGGCATTGGGGTTTACCTGCGAGGAGTAAGGCAGAGTGGGGTTATAATTATACTTAGAAAATAAATTTTTAAACCCGTATTTGGTAACCTGGCTGAAATAAACTACTTTTTCTTTTGGCGGCGGAGTTCTCTTTTTCAATACGTCTTCAATAGCCTCATCTTCTTCAGCAACATTTATAGTTGTGTCAGCTGTTACCTGCGGTTGCTGTAGTTCCATTATACTGCCGGCCTGCGCACTATGCAACAGCATCAATAAAAAAAGAATAGAAAAAAATTGTTTCATCTGAATAATACTAATTTAACTGCTGTTGATTTACTAAGTAGTCAGCCAGTTGCAGCAAAGTTAGTTCATCTGTTTTTTTCGTCATTACCTGTAGCCCAAATGGCATGCCATTGCTATGTTTAAACAGCGGAACCGAAATGCCCGGAATTCCTGTTAAATTGGCAAATACCGTAAAAATATCTGCCAGGTACATAGCAACCGGGTCTGTATTTTTTTTACCAATCGTAAATGCTGTTGTTGGGCTTGTTGGCATTATAACTGCATCATAATCAACGAATATGGCATCGGTTTTATCTACCAATAAACGGCGTACCTGCTGTGCTTTACTAAAGTAAGCATCATAATAACCACTGCTTAAAACAAAAGTGCCCAACATGATTCTACGTTGCACTTCCTTGCCAAAACCTTCGCTTCTTGTCTGCTTATAAAACTCTGTTAAATCTTTTATATTGCCTTTGGCCTGGTAGCCGTAACGTATTCCATCGTACCTGTTTAAATTACTGCTTGCCTCGGCGGTAGTGATTACGTAATAGGCTGGTACCACATAATCGAGTAAATCAAAATCAAGTTCTGTTACTGTATGTCCGTTTGACTTTAAATTTTCAACCAGGCTTAAGATAGTTTCTTTTATTTCTTTATCAAGAGAAGGGTGATAAAGCGCTTCTTTAAAATAAGCGATCTTATATTTTTTTTCTGATTGCCCATTGCTCATTGCCCATTGCCCGTTGTTCAATGCTGTACTATCATATTCATCTTCACCACTCATTATCTCCAGCAACAAAGAAGTATCACTAATGGTATTTGCAAAAATACCAACCTGGTCAAACGAAGATGCATAAGCAATTAAGCCATATCGGGAAATGCGGCCATAAGATGGCTTTAAACCGATGATGCCGCAGAAGTCGGCCGGTTGTCTTACCGAACCGCCAGTATCGCTTCCCAGGCTTGCCATGCATAAACCAGCCTGTACGGCTACGGCACTACCGCCAGATGAACCACCCGGCACTTTGGTATTATCCAACGCATTTAAAACATTTCCGTAAACTGAGTTTTCGTTGGAGCTTCCCATCGCAAATTCATCGCAGTTGCATGCACCAATAATAATAGCATCTTCATCAAGCAGGCGTTGCACTGCAGTGGCTGTATATAAACTGGTAAAACCTTCCAGTATTTTTGAAGAAGCAGTAACAGTATGGCCTTTATAGCAGAGTACATCTTTAATGGCAATTACCACACCATGCAGCCTTTTCAGTGGTTCACCCTGCTTTCTTTTTTCATCCAGTTTTTGAGCCTGTTGTATAGCTTCATCAGCAAATACTTCAGTGAACGCATTGAGTTTTTTATTAGCATCAATTTGTTGCAGGTAAAATTGTACTGCCTCAGAACAGGTCGTGTTGCCGGCTGCAAGATCAAGCTGGTGCTGTTTTATATCCCTGAATATAAACATGGTAGGTTACTCATTCGCTTTATAAAAATCGGCTGAAGTGTTCCCGTAAAAAGGGTACACTTCAGCCGAAATACGGGAGAAAAAAATCCCGGTTAAGTAGTTTTATTAACTGTAGTATTAGGTGCGTCTTTTTCTTTCATTCCCTCTTCAATCTCTGTTTTAACATTGTTTTTGGCATCGTTAAATTCACGCATTCCACGGCCAACGCCTCTCATAAGTTCGGGTATTTTTTTACCGCCGAACATTAATAAAACAACAATGATAATAAGAATCCACTCGCTGCCACCGGGCATCGAAAGTAAAAAGATGTTGTTTAAAATTGATAAAGTCATAATTTAAATTTAGACAGCAAAGATAAATCAATTATTGACTAACCTCTCTATTAAATATAGCTAAGTTAACCGTTCATTAACGGAGCTTTAAGCAGTTTTAAATAATAGAAATTTAACGGAGGTGGTTTTTTCCACACCTGGCTTTGCCGTTGGCTGCCTGCTCAACTGTGATACCTCTGGCGCATGAAACAAAAAAAGCTACAGTAAATAGCACTATAAGCGAAAGAATGATCCTTCTCATGGTTTAATTTTTTAGAGTTTTAATTAATCAGTGGTAAAGCTTTTGCGAAGGATGGGTGGATTAGTTAAGTACTTTTGCAATGATAATGCGTATTTCCCACATTTGCAAACAAAAAGAGCGAAAATTTTAAATTTTCGCTCTTTATAAGGTATTTTAATATTATATTATGCTTTTGGAGTAACAGCTCTTCTTTTTTCACTGATACGGGCACTTTTACCGCTTCTGTCACGCAGGTAGTACAGTTTTGCACGGTTTACTTTACCAACTTTGTGTAATACAACACTTTCAATATTAGGCGAAAATGCAGGAAATAAACGCTCAACACCAACGCCATCACTCATTTTACGTACTGTAAATGAAGCGGTTGCGCCAGTTCCCTGACGTTTAATTACATCGCCTTTAAAGCTCTGAATACGTTCTTTGGTACCCTCTACAATTTTATAATTAACAGTTACGTTATCGCCTGCTTTAAAATTTGGAAGTTTTGCTTTTCCTTTTGTGTCTAATTGCTCATGCACAAATGCTACTGCGTTCATATTATTTGATTTTTTACGGACGGCAAAGGTAGGGGAAAGTTTTGAGTTTTGTGTTTAGAGCTTTGTGTTTTTTTGGAATAAATCAGAATATTTTAATTGCAAGTGCTTAAACCATCATAAAACATAGATAAAGACGACTAAAGATATGAATTTGAACGCAGTCCCGAAAATCGGGAGAGACTGTCGCCAATGAAGCTCAATCAAGGTTCTTTGCTTGCCACAAAAAAAGAAGTCAAGTTTTAAAAACTTGACTTCTTTACAAAAATGTTCTATAAATTTATCTCCCAGATTTCCTTCCGCCGCGGCGGAGAGATAGAGGGGGCTTTATCTCGCCACATTTACACTTCTCTTCTCCCTGATCACCGTTACTTTTATTTGGCCGGGGAAAGTCATTTCCGTTTGTATCTTTTGTGCTATTTCAAAGCTCAGTTTATCACTTGCATCATCTGTTACTTTATCGGCCTCTACAATTACCCTTAACTCACGGCCAGCTTGTATAGCGTACGCTTTTTCAACACCGGTGTAAGCCATGGCCAGGTTCTCCAGGTCTTTTATACGTTGAATGTATTGCTGCATAATCTCACGCCTTGCACCCGGCCTTGCGCCGCTGATGGCATCGCAGGCCTGAATGATGGGAGAGATAACATATTGCATTTCCATTTCATCGTGGTGGGCACCAATGGCATTTACTACGGCAGGATTTTCGCCATATTTTTCGGCCAGTTTTGCACCCAGCAAAGCATGGCTTAATTCAGTTTCTTCGTCAGGCACTTTTCCAATATCGTGCAGTAAACCGGCTCGTTTAGCCAGTTTTGCATTCATGCCAAGTTCTGCAGCCATAATAGCGCAAAGATTAGCTGTCTCACGGCTGTGCATCAACAGGTTTTGCCCGTAAGATGAGCGGAAACGCATACGGCCAACCATTCTTATCAGTTCTTTATGCAGCCCGTGAACGCCTAATTCCATAGCGGTACGCTCACCAATTTCCATTACCTGGTCGTCAATTTGTTTTTTGGTTTTTTCAACCACTTCCTCAATACGTGCCGGGTGAATACGCCCATCTGCAACAAGACGCTGCAGCGATAATCGGGCGATTTCCCTGCGCAGTGGGTCGAAAGAAGAAAGTACGATAGCTTCGGGTGTATCATCAACGATCAGATCTACCCCGGTTGCGGCTTCAATGGCACGTATGTTACGTCCTTCGCGGCCAATGATAGAGCCTTTTATTTCATCACTTTCCAGATTAAATACCGTGATGGCGTTTTCAATGGCAGCTTCTGCAGCCGTACGCTGTATGGTTTGAATTACAATTTTACGGGCTTCTTTCGTTGCCTTTAATTTAGCATCTTCTATAATTTCCTGCTGTATAACCAGGGCCTTTGTGTGGGCCTCCTGTTTAAGGCTTTCAATTAACTGGGCTTTGGCATCTTCGGCACTAAGGCCGGCTACTTTTTCCAGCCTGCGGATATGTTCTTCCTGATGTTTTTCCAGTTCGGTACGCTTGGTATTTACAATCTCTGTTTGGCGGTTAAGATTTTCCTTAATAACCTCGTTGTCCTTAATCTGTTTTTCAAGATTCTGATCTTTCTGATTAAGGGATTGTTCTTTTTGTTTGATGCGGCTTTCGCTTTCAACCAGTTTCTGGTTGCGTTGCAACACATCCCTTTCGTGATCGGCCTTTAGCTGCACAAATTTTTCTTTGGCTTCTAAAAGCTTTTCTTTTTTAAGGTTTTCGGCCTGTAAATTTCCGTCTGCGATGATCTTTTGAGCCTGTTGCTCAGCTTCTGCTATCTGTTTTTGTGTGTTTTTGGCAAAAACCAGTTTACCCAGTATGATGCCCAATATCAGCGCAGCTGCGCCAATGATAATGTAAAGTATTATCGGTTCCATTAATTGTTTCTGTTTTAAAACGGTTCAAAATCATATATAACTTCCCATTATGCATATCAGTTAAATGAGATGTTTAGCTTACGAAGATAGGTAATTTGTTTGTAGAAAACGGGGACAATGATTTGAACCGATTATTGTTCTGATTAATATAGGCATAAAAAGGAGGCAGCATTAATTAACTGCATTAGCAACCAGTTCTAAAATATCGTACATATCAAAAGGTTTTTCAAGAAAATAGTTTGCACCGGAAGCCAGACATTCTTCTTTTGCCTGCGGATGTGCGGAAATCATAATAATGGGGATATGTAAAAACAGCGGATCCATCTTAAGGTTTTTGCACACTTCCCGGCCATCGGTACCAGACAATAGCATGTCCATTATTATTACGCCGGGGGCGATGGTTTTAAGGGTATTTTCAAGATTATCGGTATTTTCTTTGGTGGAAACGTCGTAGCCTTTCATAGTTAACATGGCTTTCAGCATAAAAAGAATATCAATATTGTCGTCAATGATAAGTACAGGTGTTGCAGGTTTGGATGTACCGGATGTAAGCATTAGTTATTATTAATAGCTGTAAAAAATACAAAAAGACCTATCGATGGCTATACAGTGGTCTGCAATTTCAGCAGCAATAAATAAGCCAATATCAAAACGGGAAGGGCTCTTCATTTTTTTTAATATTATAAACATTCAAAACTTTTTAGTTTCTATTGTAGCACGTGTATATAATTTTTACCTGCAGTTACATTACCAACTCCAACTACCATAATACAAATCAGTTTTGAGATTGGGCATCTTCGTAAATTTTTATCTTATTGTAAAGTGTTTTTCGGTCTATCTGAAGTATTTCTGCCGCTTTTGTCTTATTAAAATTCACTTCCTTTAAAACGTGCATAATGGTTTCATATTCGGCTCTTGAGGCTGAATCTTTTAAATCTATTAAAACCGGCTGCTGCTGTACCATAGTGGCGTCAGCCATTGTTTCTTTTAAATCAGCATTGCTTATTTCAGCCGGCAAAACAGCCGGTGTTATATATCCTTTCTCGGTAAGCAGCGCACACCTTCTAACCACATTTCTAAATTCCCGTAGGTTACCGGGCCAACTGTATTTTTTGAATATGTCCATTACCTCATCATCAAAACCTTTCAATTTTCTGTTAAGTTCGGCCATGGTTTTTTCAAGAAAGAATTCTGCAAACAGGGGGATATCTTCCTTGCGGTTGCGAAGTGGTGGCAGGCTGATAGAAAATTCATTAAAACGGTGATACAGATCTTCCCTGAATTTTCCTTTCCGGTATGCTTCCAGCAAATTTTCATTTGATGCTACGATGATCCTTACATCGGCTTCTATTTCTTTGTTTCCACCAACACGCTTAAATTTTCTTTCCTGTATAACTCTTAGTAAAGAAGCCTGTATTTCTGAGGAAAGATTTGCTACCTCATCTAAAAAAAGCGTA
Source organism: Chitinophagales bacterium (assembly GCA_038328115.1). Lineage (GTDB taxonomy): Bacteria > Bacteroidota > Bacteroidia > Chitinophagales > Chitinophagaceae > Ferruginibacter. Next base: position 15,688 of record JBBQLS010000006.1, on the reverse strand, counting down.
CCACCGTTTGCCAATTCAAAATGCCCTTCTTTATCGGCAAAAGCGCCGGTGAACGATCCTTTCATATGACCGAATAATTCGCTGCCTGCAAGTTCTTTTGATAAAGTGCCGCAATCCATCGCAATAAAGGGCTTGCTCCGGCGGTTACTTTTTTCATGAATTGTTTTGGCAATTACTTCTTTACCGGTTCCGCTTTCGCCATAAAGTATTATGCTGAAATTTGTGGGCGCAACCAGGTCTATTTGCTTATACAGTGCTTTGGTGGCGGGGGATTCGCCTTCGAAAAACTCCCCATTTGATGCCGGCTTTTTTCTGGGTTGCTTTACATCATCTACTGAGCCTTGATACTGAGCTGGATTAGCGGTAAGCGGCTGATTAACTGCATTGGCAATAACATTCAATACTTCATCCGGTATAAGCGGTTTTGTGATGTAATCAAAAGCGCCGGCTTTTATTACATCCACTGCAATTTTAATGTCGGAATACCCGGTGATAATGATTACAATGGCGGCCGGGTTATGCTGCTTGATTTCCAGTAAAATTTCTTTGCCATCTTTTTTGTCGCCGAGCCGGAAATCGCAAAGTACAATATCGTAATCATCTTTTTTAAATTTCTCCAGTCCCTTGGTGCCCGAAAGGGCGGTTTCAGTTTCGTAACCCTTCTTTGCCAGAAACCTGCTTAATAAAGCACAGATATCAGCATCATCATCAATTATCAAAATCTTTTTCTTCATGTAACTGTTTTAATAAAAATACAATATTTTATTCCATTTATGCAAGCGGTTTCTTTTTTAATTAGCAGGTTTAATATCGCTTCGTTTTCAAAAGCAAATATTGAACCAATGGGCTAAGGAAGCCTCAGGTTGTAGAATCTATTCCTCAAATAATAACAGCAAATGACCTGAGCGTGACAAATTGATTTAAAGGACAAAGTAATTTTTCTGGCAGTAAAATTGTACCACTACCTTAAAAAAAGTGAATACATGCATTTACCTCACCACTTTGATCCCAATTATATGAACGCACTAATCATTGACGATGAAATAGATATTTGCTATTTGTTAACAGCAATATTAAAAAATGCGGATATTGAATCAACCTATGTTAATACACTGGCGGCAGCAAAAGATATATTAGATAACCGGTTTCCCGAAATTATTTTTTTAGATAACCATTTGCCTGACGGGATGGGGGTAGATTTTATAAGTTATATCAAGAAAAATAAACCGGATTCGAAGGTTGTAATGATTACCGCTTACGATACGCAATCAGATCGTCTTAAAGCCACCAAGGCCGGGGCTGATGATTTTATTGCAAAACCTTTTACAAGGCAATCAATATATGGTGCAGTAGAAAAACTGGTGAACTGAAAACAAGTAAGTAACCTTTGATTAACTTATTTAACAGGTTGGCAGAACCTGACCTTTCCTGATCTTTAAAAATATCATCCTTCCTTAGCAAAATCAAATTTTACTGTAAAGCATGTTCCTTTACCAGGGCTGCTTGATACATAGATAGAGCCATCATGGTTGAGTATTATGTTTTGTGTATTGGTAAGCCCCAAACCATTGCCATTAGCTTTGGTGGTAAAATATGGTTCAAATAACCTGTTTAGTTGGTCTTCAGTCATGCCCGATCCATTATCTGTTAACTCTACCACGCACTTACCATCGGCCCCACGGGTGGCTATTTGCAATATGCCTTTGCCCGGTTCCATGGCCTCAATGGCGTTTATCATTAAGTTTACAAAAGCTATTTTTATTTTTGCAGCATCTGCATGGATATTGCAAATGTCTGTACTGTATTTCTTTTGCAGCTTTATCTGATTAAGTTCCAGCCGGTCTTTTACAGTTTCAAGTGCTTCATCCAGCAGGGTGTTGATAGATACGCCATCGTATTTAAGTTCTTCAAAACGGGTGGCATTCAGCAAATCGCTGATCAATAAATTAATACGTTCACTATTTCTGGTTACCATGTCAAAAAGCATGTTGTTGCTTTCGTCCAATTGGGGTAAATCTTCCTTTATCTGCGATACTGCCAGATTAATATTGGTAAGCGGATTGCGTACTTCATGAGCGATGGTACGGGCTATACGGCCTGTTGCAGCAAATTTTTCGCTTCCCTTTATCTCAACCAGTTTTTTATTGGCATTGTGAAGTTCTGCAATGTTCTGTTTTAATTCCTCCTGGTAATCTGCTGATATTTTTTCTGCTACCAGCTTTGCTTTATTCTCTCTGGCAAATGTTGAAAATCCGAAAATGATCAACATAATCGCCAGTATTAATGAACTTATAATGATACTCTTCAAGGCCGTTTGTTTGGCTTCCAGGTCTTTATTTTTTGACTGCATTAAATCTTTTTCATGCATCTGCATACTGTTAATAATTACTCTGATACTATCCATATAATACTTTCCAATATAAATTGAGTGTATGAGGTTGTTATTGATGGTGTAATTGTTGTTTACAAAAATGCTTCTCGATGAATCAAGGCTGGAGTATTTTTTTTGAATAAGTGAACTCAGTTCTGATGATTTCTTCTCCTGAAAATCGTCCATTTTTATGGATGCTTTTAATTCGTTCAGGCAGCCGTTAACTATTGCAAAACTATTTTTATAGGGTAACAGTGTGGTTGTATCTTTTGTAATAACATAGCCACGCAAACCGGTTTCGGCATCCTTTATCCCAGAGTGTGTTTTTTCCAGATTGTCTATGGTACCTATGCTCTGGTTTATCCAGGTTCTTTGATTAATAAGTTGTTTGTTGGCGTATAGTGTTGTTAAGTAGGAAATAACCAGTAAGATAATAGCTGTTGTGTAACCAGCCCTTACTTTAATTACAAATTTATCAGATATTGTCTCTTTCATATAAATGGCTGCAGTATAGAAAATTAGTTGATGCAGCTTGTGGCCATGATGCAATATTACTCATGTATATAAAATTGAGCCAATTTTTTTGAAATTGTAAATACTTTTTGTGCGGGGTGCAAATAAATTATGCGCTGCTGTTTAATGCCTGTTTTATTAATGGCGATTAACTGCGGGTTTATTAATTAGTGTAGAAATGTTTCCACAATGCGTGTCACTAAACCTGCTACACCCTCCTTAAAAATTTCAAAATCTGCTTTTGTTATGTATGAAGATACTAAACAGCATAAAAAAAAGTATGGCAGGGTTTTGGAAATATAATATGATAATTAAACTATTACCTTAAAAAATATAAATAAAAATTTATGAAATATTTTGTGAAGCACATGATCAGCAACCCCTGTAAAATGTTTGTAAGGCAGGAGTTGACAAAACTTGGAATAAGCTATAACTCGGTAGAACTGGGTGAAGTGGACGTGAGCGAAAAATTAAGTTATAATCAAAAAGAACTATTAAAAAATTCTTTAAGAAACTATGGGCTCGAGGTAGTGGATGATAGAAGAACCGTGTTGGTTGAGAAGGTAAAAGCGATCATTGTGGATCTGGTATATTATTCAGGCGATAGTGCCAACATGAAACTATCTTATATACTCAGTGAAAAATTACAACTGAATTATAATTACCTGGCAAAAGTATTTACTGAAGAACTGGGAATAACTGTTGAAAAGTACATCATTCTGCAAAAGATAGAGCATATAAAGGAACTGATGATGTATGGTGAAATGAATATGACACAAATTGCCAGCAAACTAAACTACAGCAGTGTGGCACACTTGTCATTACAATTTAAAAAAATTACGGGCTATTCTCCATCTATGTACAGGCAACTAACTGGTAACCGCAGAATAACTATTGAAGAAATAGCTATGTCTGATAATTAATAACTGACACAGCCTACTTTTATTGGAGGCTGATTACCTGGGCATTTTTTTTATTGATGCCGGAATTTTTTACCCCACACCCAATTCGGCACTGGAATGCCAGATCATTTCAGTTTTATTACCAATAAGTTTTACATAAAAATGTCTTTCGTCGGGTAATTCAGGAAACTTTTTCATTTGATAGGTAAACTGGTAGGTTAAATTATCAATGTTAGCTTCGGCGGTTCCCCATTCTTCCCAATCAGGAATAGCAGGGTTGCTCTTTTTAGTTTCAAAAATAAAATACCGGTATTGTAAACTAATTTCTTCTGCAACGGTACTTCCAACTTCATTAAGGTCAATGGGAAAATTTATCAATACCGTAAAGGCTGAATTGTTTTCGCCATTAATGCGTAAATTAACTTTTCTTGAATGTACATTACCTCCGGGTGACTTAAAACGATTGTAATTGGTAAACGGACTAGGAAGCGGTTTTTCGGGAAATAGTTCCATGCCCTGTTTTGATAACATCATTTGCCAGCCAACATAATAGCCCAGTTCGCGGTATGCTTCAAATTGCTTTTCATTAAAAAACTGGTCGGCAGTAGATTCATGCGGAAACAGTGGATTTACGCCCTTATAACTGTACACGTCGGTTGCCAATCCTTCAATTATAGCCAGTTTAATGTAAACAAGCTTGCCCGAGGGTTTATAATTTGGATCGCCGGGATAATATATATCCGCAAAGGCATAACCGTTCTTTGAGATCTCATATTTTTTTTGAAAAAGCCCATCTCCGGAACTGCCTGGTAAAATATTGTCCACTTTATCTTCATCCATAAATTTAATTTTGGTGCCAAAATCTACCCGTGCTTTTTCAATGGCATTGGCAAGATCATCAAAATTGAATTTATGATCTTCGCCTCCATCGGCTACAATGATGAGATTGCATTTACGCCTTATCAGTTCGTAAATGGCTATGTTTTCGAAATGGCCACCATCTGAAAGCAGAATGTCCTTGTTATTTTCTGAAAATCCATTTCTGAAAATCTCTGTCCATAAACCCGGAAAGAAAAAATTTGGGGACACCAATATATTATCATTTTTGGGGTTGCTTGTCCAGTATCCTAAACGCAGGTTAAGCATGGATAATAAAACTGAAACAACTGCATTACGGGTTACGCCCTCGCCAGATACGCCCGCATTGGGATTTAGTGCGGCTGCAGAAGTAGCCATGGCAGAGGCTAAGGTTATTCCTCTTGTGGAGGAAGTTTTGGTTTTTTGAAAGTCTTCTGTTTTTCTCCATTTGGTAGCATCACTGCCGCAGTAAAGGGGCGAAATAATAAAATTATCGCCACCACGTCCGGCGTATTTAACTTCGGTAGATTTTGGCAGGATGATATTAGTATTTACAATGTGATAAGGCCATTTGCATTTGCCTGCAATATCCGGCCCGGGCACAGTGCCATTATTCCAGCACATATCTTTCATTAAAGCAACATCAGCCATTTTTGCAGGAAACCATTTATTGGTACGTACAGCAATTTTATCAGGCATAAATGCTTCCATTAACCGGCTGCGCCAGATAAGGTGTGGCCCCAGGGCGTTGAGGTTAACAAAAAACCCAAAGAATAAAGTGGCGGCTATTACTATTAAAAAAATAATCCAGTGTCTGAAATCATATGCATTGTGCATAAGCCCACTGGTTGAATCGTTACCGGCTGCATTATACAAAAACACTTCTGTTGCGATAACGTAAGCAAAAAGCAGTACCCCATAGAATAATGCAAAAGCTCCTGCATAGATCAAAAGATCTGAAGAGCCACCTTTGTTTTTTTCGTTTTTACTTGCTTTTATATACTGCCACATACCAACTATAGCTCCAAAAATGGTTGAAGCGCTGGCTGTTGCCCAAACATTTGAAAAAGTTTGCTGTAGCAAACCGGCAACATAAGGTAGCGAACCAAAAACCAAACAGGTTAAACTGAACTTAAGCCACCAGCCTAACCGCTTTTGCCCGTTAATAAAGCTTTCGTACCAATTGCTCCATTTCTTTTTGCTGAAAAAAGTTCTGGCAGAAAAGTAGAAACCCATTACTACCATTGCAGCCATAAAAAGTAAGCCAACCAGGAACAGCACACCCTTATCTCCAAACCCAAAAAACCAATCTTTTGCAGGGTCGGAATTTTCGCCCTGTATTACATGCACGATTTGGTAAATTGCAAATAAAGTTGCGGTAATGGCGATTGTAAAAAAATTTACGTAAACAAATAAAGACATTACCATGCTCCGCAGCACAACCGCCGAAAAAGAAATAATATCGAGTTTAGCAATGGGTGTTAAATAAGATCCATGAAGGCGGATAAAATCGAGTAACTCATTTCCTTTAAGTTCATCCTCATTTTCTTTTGGCTCTGCATTTTCTTTTAGTACATCCTCTTTTTGGGGCTTTTTATCATCTTTCTGTTCTTCATTTTCCGTAGGAGGTTTAGTACTATTATCGGTTACTTTAGCACCTTCTGCCTTTAATTTACCTAATGGAAAATTCAACTTGGTAGTACCGGAGTCTTTATATTGATGCAGTGCCCAGGTTAATGCCGAACCAAGATAACCACCACCCGATACAGTGGAGAGAAAATGAATTTTTTCGAGCTGGTTATTACCAACCAATGCCTGCATAACACCCAGGCCAAAAGAAGCAGAACGGATACCGCCACCGGAAACAGCAAGCCCACGGGTTTCATCTGTATTTTTTAAGCCGATGAATTCTTTTTCTTCTGCAATTATTTTATCCTGGTCTGTTACGTAATTAGGGTCGTTAAGTAAATCTTTTTGAGGCATTGTTTTTAGTTTTTATTATTTATCTGGGTTGCCAGGTTGGTTATTTCGGTATTTGTGTAAAGCCTCAGTTTTATTGCCGCTAAAGCCGAATCGGAAATTACCCAATCCATGGGGTAAGAAATTGTATTCTTTTTATCGTATAAATTCAATTTAATGTAATGTTCTTCCGGGCCGGGGTACATTACTTTTAACTGGTTCCACAAACGCAGATCGTTTACAATGGTTTGTGTGCCGTAAGCACCAACCAGTGTTTTTACTGGGGCTGCCAAATCGTTAACCAAAGGATTTACGGTATTTAAAACTGTGTTGCCCTGCGGACTATTGGTTGCATGAAGCACATAAAATTTTAGTTTGCTGCCATAGGTTTTGTAAAGCGAATCCTGCACCAGTATATTTATCATTTCACTTACAACACCCGAACCTGAATTATCGAAATAACCGCCATCAACAAAGTAATTGCTTTCTTTATCTGCCGATGTATCGTTAATTCTGCCCGCAGGGCTTAAGTAAGGAAAACTGGCGCCCAGCACAACTGCCTGGCTCATTTTAATATCTCTTTCTTCCCCTAAAATACTTATCAGGTCAACTCGATTATTAAACCGGCGATCTGCAAGACTAATGTTGCTGATAACAGCAGGCAAGCCATCCTGCATGCGGGTGCTGTTGATGCAAAGTATTGGCAGCGTGTAAGGTTTATTTTTTTGAGTAATGATTTCTGAAAAACCGGTTGACATGCTGTTGTAAAGTTTACTTTCTTTGCCTGATCCGGTTTCCATAACATCAGCAAGCGCATCGGCCCTGTCATGGATAAAACATAATGGCAAAATATAACGAAACACATCGGGGCCAAGCATACGGGCAATTGTGAAAGTAAGAAAATCAGTTTCCAGATAATCCTGCACAATATGAACACCTTTTGCATTTGCTGTTGTATCAGTTTGCTTTGCACGCAGCAGATTAAAATAAGCAGCATTGCCCAAACTACCGCCCGATGCACCGGAAAGACAAAACAGGTGAGCGGTTAATTTGCCATTCGTCTGGCTATCAAGACTTGCCATTACAGAGGCACTCCAGTAACCTGAACGTGATGCGCCACCATCGGCCAACACAAAATAAACGGGGTATTCTTTACTGCTGTCCAGTGCTGTTTTTCGCAGGTTAATCCAGTTTTTAAAATAGTCTGGTAAAGTTTGCCGGTTGCTGAAAGTATTTTCTGCTGCTATTTTTTTATCGGGCAACTGTGTGTAATGTGGCTCAAAAAACAAGCCAGCAACAAATGCTATTATCATGGCTATGCCATGAAGATTGATGCGCCAGAGCGCTGATAGAAAAGTAACCGTATTACCCAGTATCAATAAAATGCCAAAAGCAAATAAAATAAATGGTACAGCTCCTATCATTACCGAAACCGAAATGTAAGCGATGGTGCTGATGTAAAAGATTAACCCAAAAAAAAGGACTAAAATAAACAGTCTTGTATAAAATTTTTCTTCTGTGCCCAATAGGTGCTTTTTAACTTTTGCCACCAGCGTATTTAGTGGTTCATCGTTCATTAAAACAGGCGTACCCACGATAAAACGCTTCTTCTTAAATACCAGCAGTAACACCAGCCCTAACTGAAATATCATCAGTAATATCATGAGGAAAAGCGGCGTATGAAAAAAAGAAATTACTATTAATGAAACAGCAAGAATAGCTAATGTTGTACGCCGGTATTTGTTCAGGTATTTAATTTTACTTGCTGTGGTTGCAAATCTGGTATTGTCATCAGCTTTATCGGCCAGCCTGCTCCAAAACTCATAAATGACTGCATAAATAAAAGGAGAGAATACCAGAAGAGCATAAAACGACCAGTTATATTTTTCGCCGGCTGCCAGTTTAAAAAAAGCAAGAATGATTATGGTTAAGCAGGTGAAGGCAAGATACCTGGGCATTTGTGTTAACATGCGACGCCAGTGAATAACGTCCTTATCTTCTGTAAAGGCCGGAAGCGCTGCTAATTTTATTTTACTGATCATGTAACAGGTGTACCAGGTAATGTAGGTCCAGAAAACTTCGGCTACAATAAAGAGTACAAAAATGCGCCCGTTCTCCAGTGTGCGTTCCAGCAGATCTTTCCCCTGACCTAGTTGCCAAAAGGCTTCCAGCGCAAGCAGTAAAAATAATATGGCCGGAAAAAACAGCCACACCGATTTAAACAATGCCCTGAGAAAGTGAATTGTAAAAAGATCTTTAAAATTGATTGTTTCTTTTTTTTGAGGGTAGGTTGCCATACCGGTTAGTTTTTAGAAAGATAATATCTTTTTTTAATTTTTAAAAGAGGTAGTGGGAAGTTTTTTTGGATAAGATTGTGGGTAACAGGAACTGAAGCCAACAAATTGTGAACTCCAATGATTTAGCTGCATTGTTCCCGTTGGTTGAAAACCAGAAGGAGCATTTGTTATTTAGGCGGTGGGCTTGCGAGTAATCAGGGAACATCTGCGGGGCAAAAAATAGCAAACAAAAAGTTGAGAATATATTCGTCGCCCCGCCATATTGCCAAACCGCCTTTTATTCGTAGTCATATTTAAATGTCAAATATTGTCCTTTATGAACAACGGTTTTATATTCATCTTTGAATTTATTTTCAAGTTCTAATTTTATTTTGTCGTCTTTATAATTGTAATGTTTTTTATTTAGGAAACCGACTGTCCTTATTGTCGGATGCTCAAGTATTGGTTTGAGATTACCGTCCAAAATGTTTGTGTCGACAAAACGAAAGTCGATAAGATTTGGGAAGTGCTTTAAAAAGTCAAGATTGTCAATTGAGCTACAAGCATTTAAACAAAGAACTTTAAGTTTTTTGAGTTGAAGTAATTCGTCAGTGAATTTGAACTTCTTTGATAAGTTTATGTGTAGAAATTCAAGATTGTCTTTTAATTGTTTTAACCCCTTGTCATTTTCAAGTTTTACACAATAATGAAGTTCAAGCCTTTTTAAATTCTTAAATTTTTCAATTGTATCAAAGTTCTTGATGTTAGCCCAATTCAATTCGAGATATAATAGTTTATCAGATTCTGGGAGATTGTCAAACGAATTAAGCTGTTCTTTTAAATGCCATATGATACCATATTCAGAGTCTTCAAAGCTTTTATTCTCTGTTGTAATTGAGCTTTCTTTAAAGTCCTTTTGAAAGATTTTGTCTTGTCCTAATTGGTCAAACCATATTGTGTTAAATCTCCAATCCATTTTTATGTCTTCGATTGATTTTGTTGTGTCGTGGTATTATAGCAGCCAACAACGTTGCATTGGCACAACTCCTTTTATAAAATAGCATTGATTTTTAATAAAGAATTATACAAATACTGTTACGCCAATGTAATTTATTAAAACTTTCACTTCACCTTATCCAACTCCCGCTCAATCTTCTCCAGCACATCAGTCATTTCTTTTTCCAAAGCTGGGTTTGTATCTGCGCTTGTTTGTGTGGCATACCATATCATCACCATCGCAATATAATCCTGCATATCCTTGCCGGAAAACTGGGTTTTAAACTCGATTATTTTGTCGTTGATGATTTTTAACGTGCGGCGTATGGCTTCCTCATCGGAGGGTTTGGTTTTAATGCGATAAGTGCGGTCGCCGATTACAATGTTTACAGGTATGAGTTCTGCCATAATTATTCACTTAATATGCCAATACATTTATCAATTTCACGAATGTATTGGTTGATGTTTTTTTCAAATTCTTTTTTATCGGCTTCGTTCATTTTGCCGGTAGCAGCTTTTAAAATAGATATTTTTTCGTGCAAGGCAGTTATTTGTTGACTGTCTTTTTCTTTCGTTTCCTTCAATTGCTTTATCAGCTCGCTTTGCCGGTTATTTTCTTTTTGCAATAGCTGATAGTTCTTCAGCAGTTGCTGAAGCTTGCTGTTGATGCGTTTTATATTTTGTTCTAAGTCGCTCATATTTTTCTGCCACAAAGGCACAAAGTTTATTTCTTCGAAATGTTTTTTTGCCGGTAAGTCGGAAAGACGTCTTTTCGACTTACCGGCGACATTTTATTTTCTGATCTCCGCCCCCAATTCTTTTTCATAAGCTCCGATAATCTTATTCATCATACCATCAATCTCTTTATCAGTCATTGTTTTTTCTTCGTCTAAAAAAGTAAAGCTGATGGCCATAGATTTTTTGCCTGCGCCAATCTTTTCACTTTCAAATATATCAAACAAACTGATTGAAGTTAACTTATTTACCCGTGCGGTCGCCGTTGCTTTTTCCACGGCCTCAAAAGGAAGTGTTTTGTTTACAATAATAGCCAGGTCGCGGTTTACGGCCGGGTATTTACTAACGTCTTTATGCTGAATATTATTTTTCTTATTTAGTTTCAGTAAACGATCCCAGTTAAGGTCGGCATAAAAAACGGGTTGCTTAATATCAAAGCGCTCCAGTTTATTGTTGCTTACCAAACCTATCTCAGCAACCTTTTCATTTTTAATATTTGCCTGCAATGCATTTGATAAATCCGGATTTTCAGATTTTGAATATACATCAGCCTTTAACCCCAATACGTTCATTATTTTTTCAAACACCGCTTTTATAAAATAGAAATCTGCCTTTTCAGCTTTGCCTTTCCAGCCATCAGCGGTTTTATTACCGGTTATATAAATGGTAAGATGATCGTCTTCAACATACTTACCGGCTTCGCTAACACTGTATGTTTTTCCGAATTCAAAAAATTGCAGGTCGTTATTTTTGCGGTTGAGGTTGTAGGCAATGGAAGTTAGCCCTGTTTCCATCATAGCCGGGCGCATAACATTTAACTCCTCACTCAAATTATTTATCATCTTCACCGTTGTTTGCAAAACAGCATCACTGTAATAAGCACTGTTGGTAATGGAGTTGGTAAATATTTCCTGGAAGCCTGAGCCGGCAAGGTATTCAGCCGTTTTTTCGGTGTAGGCTGCTTCATGCGCCAGCGTTTCCACCGAAGGTGCAATGGTTATCATAGCGGGAATATCTACATTATCCAAACCATCAATACGCATAATCTCTTCCACAATGTCGGCACCAATACTGATGTCGGGCTTGCTGAAAGGCACTTTAAAACGCATTTCATCATCGCCTTCTTTTATCAGTTCAAAACCAAGACTGTGTAAAATATTTTTAATGGTATCGCCATGATAATTTTTTCCGCTTAATTTTTTCAGGTAATGATATTTTAAAGCTACTTCTGTTTTTTCTTTTGGAGCAGGATATACGTCAATAATGTCACTTGAAATTTCTCCCCCGGCTAATTCTTTAATCAGCAGGGCGGCTCTTTTTAAAACATTAACGGTGTTACCAATGTCAACGCCTTTTTCAAAACGGGTGGCAGCATCGGTACGCAGGCCGTGCTTTAAAGATGTTTTGCGAATGGTAGTCGGATTAAACCAGGCACTCTCTAAAAAAATATTTTTTGTTGCAGCAGTCACACCGCTGTGCATACCACCATACACACCGCCAATGCACATGGGTGCTTCAGCATCGCATATCATCAGGTCTTCGGCAAATAATTTTCTTTCCTTCTCATCCAGTGTAACAAAAGGAGTTCCTTCGGTTAAATTTTTGATGATGACTTTTTTGCCGGTAATGGCATCGGCATCAAAAGCATGCAAAGGCTGGCCGGTTTCGTGTAAAATAAAATTAGTGATGTCAACAATATTATTGATTGGGCGCAGGCCAATGCTTTTTAATTTTTGCTGCAGCCAATCGGGGCTATCGGCAATGGTAACGCCTTCAATACTTATACCTGCATAACGTTGGCAGGCATCGGCATTTTCAATTACCACGTCTATTTGCAGGCCCTGGTTATCGGGTTTAAAATTATTTTTAAAAGGTGATTTTACAACCGTTTCTTTTTTATTGTGGTGCGATAACCAGGCACACACATCCCTGGCAACACCCAGGTGGCTCATGGCATCACTGCGGTTTGGTGTTAAGCCAATTTCAAAAATATAATCATCGGTAAGTTTAAAATATTCGGCAGCAGGGATGCCAACAACTGTTTCGGCAGGCAAAACCATAATGCCGGCATGGCTTTCGCCCAAACCGATTTCATCTTCTGCGCAAATCATACCTTGGCTTTCCACGCCACGTATCTTTGCTTTCTTCATGGTCATTGGCTCGCCCAAAATTGGGTAAATGGTAGCGCCAATAGTTGCTACTACAACTTTTTGCCCCATGGCAACATTAGAGGCTCCGCAAACAATCTGTAGTTTTTCTTCAGTTCCAACATCTACTGTTGTAATTTTTAATTTATCGGCATCGGGGTGCTTTTCGCAGGTTAAAACCTCACCAACAACCAATCCTTGTAAACCGCCTTTTACTGCTTCATATTTATGCAGGCTTTCTACTTCAAGCCCAATGGAAGTAAGTATTTTGCTTAATTTCTCAGGTTCAATTGTTTCGGGTAAATATTCACTAAGCCAGTTGTAACTAATGATCATCCGTTTACTACATTTTATTATTAATTGGTAAAGATAGTTTTTTGCCTGCTAAAGCCGATAAAAGGGAAGACTTATAAGCTAAGAATTCATTTTAAATTTTGCAACCGGGTTTTTGTATCAATGGGTGCAAAAAAGAAAAATTTCAAATTCCCGATTGTTAATAAAACAATGCGGAATGCCAATTTTATTGAATTTTGAGATGTTAATCTGGTGGGGATAATGTTTTCGAAATCTTAATAAACTATCTTTGTTGTGGACAATACTGTGGAAAACCTATGTAAAAAACATTTTGGCTGTTATGTGGATAAAAATGAAATGAGTTTGATTATTCTTTTGCCGTTACCTTAGCCGCCCCACACAAATTAACCCTAACAAGTACTGAAATTATAAAATGGAACTTACGAATTTTAATAAAGATAAAAAGCTGCGCCGCAAAGCACCGGTTGAACTTGGTAGCATGATGTACGGCAAGGTTCCGCCACAGGCAAAGGAACTGGAAGAGGCAGTTTTAGGAGCTATCATGCTCGAAAAAAGCGCCTTTGATACCGTGGTTGAAATTTTAAAACCCGAGTGTTTTTATGTAGATGCCAACCAGCGTATTTACAAAGCCATGCAGGGTTTGGCAATAAAAAGTTTACCAATCGATTTATTAACGGTTGTAGAGGAATTAAAATTCCGGGAAGAACTGGATGCGGTTGGTGGCCCTTACTATGTTACCAAGCTTACCAATGCAGTTGTTTCTTCAGCAAATATTGAAGCCCACTCAAGAATAGTTTTACAAAAATTTATTCAGCGTGAACTCATTCGCATCAGCGGAGAAATTATCGGTGATGCCTACGAAGACAGCACCGATGTTTTTGATATGCTGGATGAAGCGGAAAGTAAACTTTTTGAGATCACCAACAATCACCTGCGTAAAAACTTCGACAGTATTGATACGGTTTTGGTAAAAACTATCCAACGTATTGAAGACATGCGCAACAGGCAGGAAGATATAACTGGTGTTCCTACCGGCTTTCCATCTTTGGATAGAATTACTTACGGTTGGCAGTCAACCGATTTGATTGTACTTGCTGCAAGACCATCGGTTGGTAAAACAGCATTTGCTTTAAACCTGGCCAGGAGTGCAGCTTTGCATCCTACCAAACCAACAGCAGTAGGCTTTTTTAGTCTGGAGATGAGCAGCAGCCAATTGGTACAACGTATTTTAAGTGCCGAAAGTGAAATATGGTTAGAGAAGATTGCACGTGGTAAACTGGAAGAGCATGAGATGAAGCAATTGTATAAAAATGGTATTGAACGCTTATCTAAAGCACCCATCTTTATTGATGATACAGCAGCGTTGAATATTTTTGAACTGAGAGCAAAATGCCGCCGTTTAAAAAACAAGCACAATGTTGGTTTAATTATTATTGATTATTTACAGTTGATGAGTGGCGCCGGTGAAAACCGCAATGGTAACAGGGAACAAGAGATCAGCCGTATATCAAGAGATTTGAAAGGCCTGGCAAAAGAATTGCAGGTGCCAATCATTGCCCTTTCACAGTTAAGCCGTGAGGTAGAGAAAAGAAAAGAAGGTGCAAAAATTCCGCAGCTGAGTGATTTAAGAGAGTCTGGTGCTATTGAGCAGGATGCCGATATGGTTATGTTCCTGTATCGCCCCGAATACTATGATATTACCAGCAACGAAATGGGCGAAAGCAATAAAGGCGAAACATTTGTAAAGATTGCCAAGCACCGTAATGGTAGTTTGGATACGATAAAACTGAAAGCTCTGTTGCATATTCAAAAATTTATTGAAGAAGAAGGTGGCAGCGATTTTGCAAGCGGCTTACCAGGCGGAAGCTGGAAACCGGTAAAGAGTGATGATGGTGATGGTGCAAAACTGTACATACAAAAAGGCAGCAAGATGAATGACGGGGAGTTTGATGAGGATGCGCCGTTTTAAAAAAAAGGCATAATTTTATAAAAATTGCAGTTATGGATATTACTACAATAAAAGAAGAGTTACATCAACGCATTGAGGCAATGGAAAATGACAAGGTATTGGAAGCTGTATATGTACTGCTGGATAATGCTAAAAATGATGCCGAAGACTATATTCTATCTCAGGAAGATATAAAAGAGTTGGAAAGGCGTGATGCTGCTTATTTGTCGGGCGAAAACAAAGGTTATTCGCTCGATGAATTTATGGTAAGAATAAAGGAAAAATATGGCTTTTAAACTTACTGTTACATCAACTGCTGAATCCGATTTACAAAATGCGATTGACTGGTACGCAGCTATACAAATAGACCTTGCCGAAAGATTTTATAAAGCAGTTTTGAAACAATTTGTAGAAATCGAAAATCATCCTCATTATTATTCCTTTTACGCAAAAGATTACCGAAGAACACTGGTAAAGAATTTCCCCTACATTATTATATTCAGAATTTACAATCAGGAAGTAATTGTTAATTCAGTTGTATATGCCGGAAGAAATCCCGGATTTATTCATAAAAGATTCTGATAAATGGCTCTTCCCTTTTTTTATAAAGAAGATTTAGTTATAACCAATACAACTGTTGTATTAGATGAAGCTACCAGTAAGCACAT